>CAYZPZ010000013.1:15795-18020 GCA_964480205.1 uncultured Conexibacteraceae bacterium | reverse complement strand
CCGAGCTGGCCGCGATCTACGAGCCTCGACTCCTGATCGAGATCTGCATGCTGGTCGGCCACTACGAGATGCTCGCGATGACCCTGAACTCACTGCGCGTCCAGCCCGAGCGACCGCCGCGCGGTCGGAGCTGACGGTGGCGATCAAGGACCTGAACGGTCGTCGCTGCCTGATCACGGGCGCCGCCAGCGGGATCGGGCGCGCCACGGCGTTCGCCGGGGCAGCGAAGGGAGCGGAGGTGTTCCTCACCGACATCCGGGCCGAGGAGCTCGGGGAGGCGGCGCGAGAGATCCGCGATTCGGGTGGGCGGGTCGGCCTCGCCGCACCCGCCGACGTCTCCGACCACGATCAGGTGGTCGCCCTCGCCGAGGAGATCCATCGTGACCACGGCTCCATGGACGTGGTCATGAACATCGCCGGCATCTCGGCCTGGGGCCCGATCGAGCGGCTCAGCCACGACGACTGGCGCAGGATGATCGACGTCAACCTGATGGGCCCGATCAGCGTCCTCGAGTGCTTCGTGCCGCCGATGATCGAGGCCGGGCGCGGCGGGCACGTCGTCAACGTCTCCTCCTCGGCCGGGCTCTTCGGCCTGCCCTGGCACGCCGCCTACAGCGCCAGCAAGTTCGGGCTGCGCGGCGTCTCGGAGGTGCTGCGGTTCGACCTGCGCCGTCATGACATCGGCGTCTCGCTCGTCTGCCCCGGCGCGGTTCGCACCGGCCTGGTGGAGACGGTCGAGATCAAGGGCGTCGACCGCGAGCACCCCGCGGTGCGGAAGCTGATCAAGGCGTTCGAGCGCCGCGCCGTCAGCCCCGAGACCGTCGCGAGGAAGATCCTCCGCGCGATCGAGCGGGACCGCTACCTGGTCTTCACCTCGCGCGACATCCAGTTCGGACACTGGGTGCAGCGCAAGTTCGCGCCTCCCTACGAGCTCGCGATGCGCCTGATGAACGATCGCCTCACCGCCGTGGCGGAGCGGGCCTCGCGACCGGCCCGTGACAGGCCGTGAATAGACTTTGCCCATGCTCGACCGCATCGACCACGTTGGCGTCGCCACCGAGGACCTCGATGGCGCGATCTCGCTTTACGAGGGGACCTTCGGGATGCCGGTCGCCCACCGCGAGACGGTGGAGTCGCAGGGGGTGGAGGCGGTGCTGCTCGACGTCGGCGAGGGTCACGTCGAGCTGCTGCGTCCGCTGGGCCCGGAGACCCCGGTCGGCAAGTACCTGGCCAAGAAGGGGCCCGGCCTGCACCACGTCGCCTACGCGGTCGCCGACATCGACGCGGCCCTGTCCGGCCTCAAGGAGTCGGGCGTCGAGCTGATCGATTCCGAGGCGCGGCAGGGCATCCGCGATTCCCGCGTCGCCTTCCTGCACCCGCGCGCCACGGGTGGGGTGCTGACCGAGCTGGTGGAGCCCGCGCACTGATGGCGAGCGCCGAAAGGGTCACGATCGGGTTCTCCGGCGGGCAGGTGGTCGAGGTGAGGCTTGCCGCCGCCACGTTGAAGGAGCTCCGCAAGGCCCTGGACAAGCCCGAGGGCTGGTCGGATCTGGAGACCGAGGACGGCGCGGTTTCGCTCGATTTGCGCCAGGTGGTCTTCCTGCGCAGCGCAGCGCCCGGCAAGGGAATCGGCTTCGGCGGGTAGCCGCGGTCCGATGAAGGTGCTCAAGGGCCTGCTTGCCGCCGCGGCGCTCGCCGCGGCCGGGGTCGCCCTCTGGTGGCGCAGGAATCCCTCGGCCTGTCCCTACAGCCAGCGCTTCTGGGTGGAGGCGCCGCACCCGCTGATCACGCGCGAGCGCCTCGCCGAGATCCTGGCCGCCCAGCCCGGCGAGCGCGTGCTCGAGATCGGGCCGGGCACGGGCTACTACACGCTCGACGTCGCCGAGTGGCTGGGAGAGGAGGGCGAGCTGGACGCCCTCGATGTCCAGCAGGAGATGCTCGACCACACCATGGAGCGCGCGCGCGAGCGGGGGCTGGCAAACATCGCCCCCCGGCTGGGCGACGCCACCGGAATGCCCTACGACGACGAGAGCTTCGACGCCGCCTTCCTGGTCACCGTGCTGGGCGAGGTCCCCGACCAGAACGCCGCCCTGCGCGAGCTGGCCCGGGTGCTGAAGCCCGGCGGCCGCCTGGTGGTCGGCGAGCTGATGGGGGATCCCCACTACGTGCCGCTGAAGAGGATGCGCCTGCGCGCAGCCGCCGCGGGGCTTCGCTTCGAGCGCCGG
>CAYZPZ010000013.1:4408-15695 GCA_964480205.1 uncultured Conexibacteraceae bacterium | reverse complement strand
AGCGAGGGCTCGAGCATCTCGGCGGCGGCGCGCTCGATCGCCCGCGGCGCCGCCTCCGTGAGCCGGTCGGCCTCCAGCCCGGTCCCATCCGGCAGGTCGATCGCGTGACCGGCGAGCTCGAACACGGGCTGCTTGGAGTGCCGCGCCTTGGCGAGATTTTCCAGCGCGGTGGTCTGCAACTCCGGGAAGGCGGTGTCCGAGAGCCAGGCGCGCTCGGAGTCGTAGCCGGCCAGGACCACGGCGTGCCCGGGGAAGTGGGCCGATCTCCCGTAGTGGTCCAGGTAGTAGAGATCGGTAAGCAGCAGCGCGGGGTGGCCGGCGTCGACCAGCTCACGCGCCATCTCCCAGGAGCGCTCGGGGTCATCGGCGGTGCGCAGCCGCAGTGGCGCCCCGGTCAGCTCCAGGAAGTTCTCCTCCAGGCGCGCGGCCCTCCCGTTGGTGAAGCGCGAGGGCGAGGAGCCCTCCACCGCCACGTAGTAGAAGCAGGCCCCGGCGCCGAGGCCGAACGCCATCTCCTCGGAGATCTCGACCCCGTGAAATGCCAGCAGGTTGCGCAGCGCGGTCGAGCCGCAGTGGTTGCCCGGGATATGCCGGTAGCCCGGCACCATCACTCGATCGGCCATGGCCGAACCGTATTCTGCGCCGGTGCTGCAGGCGATCGACACCAGGCTGCTGCGCGCGATGCGCACCCGCTTCCACGGCCCCCGTGCCGAGGCGACCGCGATCTGGCTGGGCAGGATCGGCGAGTACGCCGCCGTCTGGTTCGCGCTCGGGATCGCCCTGGCGGTGATCGACTCCGAGCGGCGCGAGCAGTGGCTCCTGTGCGCGCTGCTCGGGCCGTTCGCGATCGGCGCCAATTACGCGGTCAAGCTGGCGGTGCGCCGGGCGCGCCCGGTGATCGAGGAGCTGCCGCCGCTGGGCGCCGCGCCCTCGTCGCTCAGCTTCCCCTCGGCGCACTCGACCTCCTCGTTCGCCTGCGCGACGGCGATGACCCGGGTGGCCCCCGAGGCGGCGGCCCTGTTCGGCCTGGCAGTGGCGATCGCGATCTGTCGACCCTACCTGGGTATGCACTACCCCTCCGACGTGCTGGGCGGCATCGTGTTGGGCATCGTGCTGGGGCTGGTCGTGCCGCTGGATCTGCTCGCATGAGGATCGGGATCGTCGGCATGCCGAACGCGGGCAAGTCGACCCTGTTCAACGCGCTCACCGCCGCGGGCGCCGAGACCGCCGGCCATCCCTTCACCACCATCGACCCCAACGTCGCCGTGGTCGAGGTACCGGACCAGCGTCTGGAGCGGATCGGTGAGGTGCTCGGCTCCTCCAAGCTGGTGCGCGAAACGATCGACTTCCACGACATCGCCGGACTGGTGGCCGGCGCATCGCGAGGGGAGGGCCTGGGCAACAAGTTCCTGGGCTCGATCCGCGAGACCGACGCGATCTGCCACGTGGTCCGCGCCCACGGCGCCGGGGCCGTCGCCCACCCCGAGGGCCGGGTCGACCCGGTGGCGGACGCCGAGCTGGTGGAGACCGAGCTGCTCGCCGCCGATCTCGAGCAGGCCGAGCGGCGCCTGGAGAAGGTGGTCAAGGAAGCGCGCTCGGGTGAAAAGCAGGCGATCGCCGAGGAGGCCTGGCTGCGTGAGCTGATCGAGGCGCTGTCGGCGGGCCGGCCGGCACGCGAGGTTCCTGTCCCGGAGGCCGCCGGCGACGCCCTGCGCAAGCTCTGGCCGCTGACCGCCAAGCCGATCCTGTACGTAGCCAACGTCGATGAGGGCGAGAACCAGGTGCCCGCGTCTCTGGCGGAGCGGGCGCGTGAGCTGGGGGCCGGTGCGGTGGCGATCTCGGCCCGGGTGGAGTCAGAGCTGCGCGAGCTCGACGCCTCCGAGGCGGCCGAGATGCGCTCTGAGCTGGGGGTGGAGGGCTCGGGGCTGGAGCGCCTGATCCGCGCCGCCTTCGACCTGCTCGAGCTGGTCAGCTTCTTCACCGCGGACACCGGCAAGGAGGCGACCGCCCGCAGCCTGAAGCGAGGCGGCACAGCCTACGAGGCGGCCGGCAAGGTCCACACCGACATCCAGCGGGGTTTCGTCCGCGCCCTGGTCGTCGGCTGGTCCGACCTGGTCGAGGCGGGCGGCTACGCGGCGGCGCGCGACCGCGGGCTGCTGCGCACCGAGGGGCGCTATTACGTCGTCCGCGACGGCGATGTGATCGAGATCAAGCACTAGCGACCCCAAGGCCGCTCGCCTCAGGAGCGAAGGCCGTAGGCCGCAGCGACTTGGGATGGGCGGCCGCAGAGGGTCGCGCCTGATAGCGGACTCGCCAGGCGGCCAGCCCGTATATAGAGTCCGCGGCGCATGGGGTTCCTGCAGCCCGAACCGGCGCCGTTCGACCTGGAGGAGTGGAGGCGCAAGCCTTTCCTGTCGCGTCTGAAGCCTGTCGCGCAGGACTGGGGGGTCCAAGGCTACGGCGCACCGCCGGCGATCTACCTCGTCTACGTCTTCAAGCTGATCGTCTTCAGCGTCGGCGCCTTCCTGCTGATCTCGGCGACGACGCCGGGGATCGGCGGGCTCGGTGACATCGGCGATTGGTGGAGCCAGCCGATCGTCTTCCAGAAGATCGTCGTCTGGACACTGCTCTGGGAGATCCTCGGGCTCGGGTCGGGGTCGCTGCCGCTCGCCGGCCGCTACATCCCTCCGATCGGAAGCGTCCTCTACTGGCTTCGCCCCGGGACCGTGCGCCTGCCGCCGTGGCCGGACAAGGTTCCGCTCACCCGTGGGACCACGCGGACGCTAGTCGACGTCGCCCTCTACGCGGGCGTGATCGGGACGGCGATCTGGCTGCTCTTCTCGGACCCGGTCGCCGACACCGGCGGCCTGAGCGAGACTGGGATCGCGATCCTGCTCGGCGCCTGGGCCTTGCTCGGCCTGCGCGACAAGGTCTCCTTCCTGGCGGCGCGCCCCGAGGTCTACGGGCTGTTCCTGGCCGTGTCGCTGTTCGCGCCCGAGAACTGGATCGTCGGCTGGCAGCTCGTCTTCGTCCTGATCTGGTTCGGTGCGGCGAGCTCGAAGCTCAACCACCACTTCCCCTACGTGATCGCGGCGATGGTCGCGAACACGCCCTGGAATCGCTCGAAGAAGATGAAGGCGAAGCTCTGGCAGGACTGGCCCGAGGACATGCGCCCCTCGCGCTACGCCGCCTTCGGCGCCCACCTCGGCACCGCGGTCGAGTTCGGCCTTCCGTTTCTGCTCCTGGTGACGAGCGGGGGTCCGCTGCTAACGCTCGCGGTGATCGGGATGATCATCTTCCACGTCCACATCACCTCGACCTTCGCGCTCGGGGTGCCGCTGGAGTGGAACCTGTTCATGATCTTCGGGATCCTCTTCGCGTTCGCGGAGAACGGCGACGTGCCGCTGTCCACCCTCGACGACCCGCTACTGCTCGTGGTGATCGGGATCGCCGCCGCGATCGTCGTGATCGGGAACCTGCGCCCGCAGTGGATCTCGTTCTTGCCCGCGATGCGCTACTACGCGGGCAACTGGGCTTCCAGCAAATGGCTGTTCCGCAAGGACACCGACGCCGAGGGCAAGCTCGACCGGTGCATCACGAAGCCGGGCCCGGTCACGGTCGAGCAGCTCAACCGCCTCTACGGCGAGGAGGAGGCCCAGCACCTGTGGATGAAGGTCGAGGCGTTCCGCGCGATGCACAGCCACGGGCGGGCGCTGCTCGGCCTGCTCCCCCGCTCAGCCGATGACGTCGACGACTACCACGTCCGCGAGGGCGAGCTCGTCTCGGGCATCGTCAACGGCTGGAACTTCGGCGACGGGCACTTCCATGACCAGCAGCTGCTCGCCGCCGTGCAGGAGCGCTGCGGGTTCGAGCCGGGCGAGCTGCGGGTCGTCTACCTCGAGTCGCAGCCGATCCAGGTCCAGCGCCAGAACTATCGGATCTACGACGCGGCCACCGGCCTGCTCGAGGAGGGCTGGGTCGACGTCGACGAGATGCGCAAGCGCGGGCCCTGGCTCGAGGAGTCCTGGGAGTTCCCGGTCGAGGTGACCTCCGGCACCCGTCGCCCGGCCGAGCCCGCCGCCCTGGCGTGAGCGACGCCATCGTCGTCGGCTCCGGGCCGAACGGGCTGGCGGCCGCCGCCACCCTGGCCTCCGAGGGCGTGCGAGTGAGCGTGCTGGAGGCCAACCAGGAGATCGGTGGCGGCGTCCGCAGCGGCGAGCTGACCGTCCCGGGCCTGCTGCACGACCTCTGCTCGGCGGTGCACCCGATGGGCGCCGCCTCCCCCTGCTTTCGAGAGCTGGGGCTGGAGAGCCGGGGGCTGCGCTGGCGCCATCCCGAGGTGGACCTGGCCCATCCGCTCGACGACGGCAGCGCCGGGGTCATGCTGCGCTCGATCGACGACACCGCAGCGGGCCTCGCCGAGGACGGCCCGCGCTGGCGACGGATCTTCGGGGGGCCCTCCCGGGCCTTCGAGGCGCTCAACGAGGACCTCTCGCGGCCCGTCCTGCACGTCCCGCGCCACCCCCTGCAGCTCGTCCGCTTCGGGGTGGGGGCGGCGATGCCGGCCGCGCTGCTGGCTCGAGCCTGGAGGACCCCGCAGGGGCGGGCGCTGTTCACCGGCGTCGCGGCGCACGCGACGACGATCCTGAGCAGGCCGATGAGCGCCGCGGTGGGGGTGGCGATGATCTGCGCGGGACACAGCGTCGGCTGGCCGGTGCCTCAGGGGGGCTCGCGCTCGATCGCGGAAGCGCTGGCGTCGATCGTCCGCGAGCGCGGCGGCAGGATCGAGACTGGTGTCCGGGTGCGATCGCTCGCGGAGCTGCCGCGGGCCGACGCGGTCATCCTCGACCTGGTCCCGCAGGGAGTGCTGGAGCTCGCGGGCGAGGCCCTCCCCGACCGGGTGGCCCGCGCCTACCGCGCCTACCGGCACGGGCCCGCGGCGTTCAAGGTCGATCTGGCGGTGGAGGGGGGCGTCCCCTGGGCGAACGAGGCCTGCCGACGGGCCGGCACCGTGCACGTCGGCGGCACCCTGGAGGAGATCACGGCCGCCGAGCGGGCGGTGGTCAACGGCCGGATGCCCGAACGCCCCTTCGTCCTGGTGGCGCAGCAGTACCTGGCCGACCCCGAGCGGTCCGAGGGCGACGTCCATCCGATCTGGGCCTACTGCCACGTACCCAACGGCTACGACGGGGATGTCGAGCCGACCCTGATCGACCAGATCGAGCGCTTCGCGCCCGGCCTGCGCGAGCGGATCGTCGCCAGTTCGGTGCGCTCGCCCGATCAGCTCGCCGCCGGCAATGCCAACTACATCGGTGGGGACATCATCGGCGGCGCCAATACCCCGGTCCAGACGGTGATCCGGCCGCGCCTGGCGCTCAACCCGTATGCGACCGGCATCCCCGGCGTCTACATCTGCTCCGCGGCCACTCCGCCGGGCGGCGGCGTCCACGGCATGGGCGGCTACCTGGCCGCGCAGTCCGCGCTGCGGCAGCTCGCGTAGGGTTCGTCGCATAGGGTTCGCGCCGTGCGGACCAAGGCGCGCTTTCCCGAGCTGGCGGCGGCGGAGAAGGCCGGCCACTACGAGAGCTTCTACCTGAAGCTCTGCCGCCCCGGGGGCGGACGTGCCGCCTGGATCCGCCACACAGTCCACAAGCGACCCGGCGAGCCCGCCACCTGCTCCCTTTGGTTCACGCTGTTCGACGCCGAGGCGGCGGGCCCGCGCGCGACCAAGCGCCAGTTCGCAGCCGAGCAGCTCGACGCCCCCCAGGGTGCCTACATCCGGGTGGGCGACGCCACCCTCGCCGACGGGCGGGCGACCGGCTCGGTCACCACCGACGTGCTGGCGGCGAGCTGGGACCTGCGCTTCAGCGATGAGCACCAGCCGTTCCACCATCTGCCGCGCCGGTTCCTCTATGAGGCGAAGCTGCCGCGGACCAAGTTCCTGAGCCCCTACCCCAACGCGGTCTTCGACGGCTCGATCGAGGTGGCGGGCGAGCGGATCGAGGTCGAGGGCTGGCGGGGGATGATCGGCCACAACTGGGGCGCCGAGCACGCCGAGCGCTGGGTCTGGGTCCAGGGAGCCGGATTCGAGGGCCGCGATCCCGGCGACTACTTTGACATGGCTGTGGGGCGGATCAAGATCGCCGGATTGCAGACCCCGTGGGTGGGAAACGCGATGCTCCGCCTGGACGGTGTCGAGCACCGGCTGGGCGGGTTCGAGCGGATCCGCTCCACCGAGGTCGACGAGGAGCCCAGCGGCGCCCGCTTTCAGCTCAAGGGCAAGGGGGTGAAGCTGAGCGGCCGGGTGGGAGCCGAGCGCAAGGACTTCGTCGCCTGGATCTACGCCGACCCGGTCGGCCCCGAGCACAACACGCTCAACTGCTCGATCTCCGATCTCGAGCTGGACGTCGAGCTCCACGGCGGTCCCGCCCGCCGGCTGACCGTCTCGGCGGCCGCCGCCTACGAGTTCGGCACCCGCGATACCGACCACGGGATTCCGCTGCAGCCCTATCCGGACGGCTGATCGCCGCCCACAGCCGGGTCACGGAGCCGCGGCGCTCAGCGCTTCCGCTTGATGAAGTGTGCCCAGGTGTCGCGCAGGCCCAGCCGCGCCATGAGCTTCGGGCCGCTGATCCGGCGCACGCCGCGCGTGCCCACCACCTTCGCCTTCACGATCCGCGGCGAGGCGCCGCGCTTGATCGCGGTGATCCGCTTCAGGCGGCCCCGGACGAATCCGCCCAGGCGCCGCTCCATCTGCCCCAGGCCCATCTTCCGCGTCCAGCGGTGGTACGGCGAGATGCCGTCGTAGGGATCGGGAACGCCTCGCAGGTATGGCTCCGGGGTGCCCCCGAGGAAGGAGAACTCGTTGTTCTCGGTGTGCCCGCCCGAGGTCGAGGAGAAGTAGGTCTCGGCCACCTCGCCGCGGTAGAGGACGACCTGCAGGGTGGTGGCAGCGACCGCCTGGTTGGTGGATGCGGTCTCGGCCCGGATACCGCCGTAGACCTGGCTGCGGACGTCGTCGTAGTGGTCGAAGCCCTTGCCGCGGCGGGTGGCGATCGCGTACGAGCGGGCGGCGACCGCCTGCGCCTTCAGGGCCTCGATCGGCCACGAGCTCGGCGACTCCTTGGCCACCACCCCTCGCACGTAGTCCTCGATGCCGACCACGTTGAGCGCGGTCAGCCCGCGGCCGCTCGCCCAGACCTTGAGCGCGCCGCGATAGGCGCCCTTGCCCTTCAGCTTCACCCGTGCGCCGCTGGTGCGCAGCGCCTTGCCGCAGTTGCGGATCGCCTTGCCCTTCGGGTTGCGCAGGATCACCCGGCGCCCCTTGCGGGTCGCGCGGAAGAGCTTGCGCGGGTTGAGGCTCCGCCCGCAGGCGCCGGTCGCGCCGCGAAAGCGGATCTGCCCCGCGCTCGAGCGCAGCAGGACCCTGATCGGCTGGCCGGGGGCCGTTCCCAGGGTGGTGCCGCGGTAGTAGTGGGCGAGGATCGCCTGGTAGCCGATGCCGCGCTGGGCGAAGCCATAGGCGCCGTACTGGCTCATCCCCACGCCGTGGCCGAAGCCCCGCCCCTTGATCACCCACCAGACCTTGGCCTCGGCGGGAGGGGCGGCGGCCAGGGTGCCCCCGAGCGTCATCAGGAGCGCCGCGCACAGCGCCCCGAGCGTCGCCAGGGATCGTCTCGGTCTCAGGATCGCCACGTCTTCGCGTAACGGCGATCCCGCCGCCAAGTTGCGGGCGATGTCAGCTTCCGGACGCCGTCCCGCGGCTCAGCCGCGCGAGAACAGCGAGAAGTCCCTGCCGCGCATCGCCGCGCGGGCGGCGCGCTTCTTGCGGACCTGGGCCGGGCTGAGGAAGGTGGCCCAGGTGTCCGGCAGGCCGAGGCGGGCGCGCAGCCTCGGTCCCGTCGTCTTGGTGACGCCGCGGGTGCCAATCAGCTTCGCCTTCACGATCCGGGGCGATGCCCCGCGCTTGACCACCGCGATCCGCTTCAGCTTGCCGCGGACCATCCCGCCCAGCTCCGCCTGGATGCCGCGCTGGCTGAACTTGCGCTTCCAGCGGTGATACGGCGATCCGGCCGACGCTTCGTGAGGATCGGGCACCCCGCGCAGGTACGGCTCCGGGGTTCCCCCGAGGAAGGAGAACTCGTTGTTCTCGGTGTGCCCCCCCGAGGTCGAGAAGAAGAAGGTCTGGGCCACGGCGCCCTTGTAGGTGACCACCTGCAGCGCGGTCGCCGCCACCGCCTGGTTGGTGCGCGCGGTCTCCGCCCCGATGCCGCCGTAGACCTGGCTGCGGGTGTCGGCGTAGTGGTCGAAGCCGGCGCCGCGAACGGGAGTGGAGATCGCGTACGAGCGCGCCGCCACCGCCTGCGCTTTCAGGGCCTCGAGCGGCCACGAGCTCGGCGACTCCTTGGCGATCACCCCGCGCACGTAGTCCTCGAGGCCGACCGCGTTGATCGCGTTCAGCCGCTTCGGCACCTTCGCCGGGCGGATCTCCAGCGCGCCCCGATAGGCCCCGCGGCCCGCCAGGGTGACCGCTCCCGCGCCGGTGGCGCTGAGCAGCCCGCCGCAGTTGGCGATCCGCCGTCCCTTCTTAGTGCGGAGGAGCACCTTGCGCCCCTTGCGCTTCGCCACGTACGCGGCCGCGGGGTTGAGCGAAATGCCGCAGGCGGCCGACGCGCCGCGGAACTTGACCACCGGGCGATAGGGAGCGAGGAGCACGCGCACGACCCGCTCGCTCGTCTGACTGAGCGCGGTGCCCGCGTAGTACTGGGCGAGGATCCGGTCGTGGGTGAGCCCGTTCTTGGCCGAGCCTAAGGCGCCGTACTGGCTCATCCCGATCCCGTGCCCGAACCCCGCGCCCTTCACCACCCAGCTCGGCTTCGCGGCGGCGGGCGGGGCCAGCGCCAGCGCCGCGCAGAGCGCGAGCAGCGAGGCGATCGCGAGGCGGCGGAAGGGAGGTTGAAGTGCCGTGGGCATCGGCTTGTACTGAACGGAGGGCGGCCGGAGAAGTTGCGCTGCGTTTCGCGGTGGTTGACCGCTTGCAGCGTCCTCTAGGCTCAGGGTAGCGGGCGTAGATCCGGCGGCGGTGTTTGTGGCCGCCGTTGATGCGGCCGGTGTTTGCGGTCGCCGGTTATGAGCCCGGCAGCAGAGGGAAGGAGCCGAGTATGGCCACCGAGACGATCGAGGCGACCGATCACAAGCTCCTCGTCGCCGGCGAGCGGGTCGAGACGGGCGAGTGGTCGGAGGTGAAAAGCCCCTACGACGGCACCCTGGTCGGGCGCGTGCCCAGGGCCGACGCGGCGCTCGTCGATCGCGCGGCGCGAGCCGCGCGGGAGGCCTTCGACGCGGGCGACTTCCCCCAGCACGAGCGGGCCGCGGTGCTCGACCGCGCCTCCGCCCTGGTCGCCGAGCGAGAGGACGAGCTCACCGCGACGATCGCCGCCGAGGCCGGCAAGCCGCTGAAGACCGCCCGGGTCGAGGCCCAGCGCTGCGTCGACACCCTGCGCTTCTCGGCGGTCGAGGCACGCAAGCTGACCGGCGAGACCGTGCCGATGGAAGCAGGCGCCTCGGGCGAGGGCAAGCTCGGCTACGTGCTGCGGGTCCCCTACGGCGTGGTCGGCGCGATCAGCCCCTTCAATTTCCCGCTCAACCTGGTCGCCCACAAGCTCGGTCCCGCGATCGCCGCCGGCAACGCGGTGGTGCTGAAGCCGGCGGGCCAGACGCCGATCTCGGCGATCAAGCTGGCGGAGATCTTCTACGAGGCGGGCCTGCCGGAGAGCTGGCTGCACGTGGTCACCGGCTCTGGCTCCGAGGTCGGCGGTGCGATCACGGGCCACGACCTGATCGGCGCGATCACCTTCACCGGCTCCGCCGGGGTCGGCTGGGACATCCGGGCCAAGGCGGCGCGCAAGCAGGTCAACCTGGAACTTGGCTCGACCGCGCCGCTTCTGATCCACGAGGACGGAGACTGGGAGGCCGCCGCCGACAAGGCGATGCTGCACGGCTACTCCCACGCCGGCCAGAGCTGCATCTCGATCCAGCGCGTGCTGGTGCACGAGTCGATCGCCGAGCAGTTCACCGCCAAGCTGGTCCAGAACGTGGAGGGACTGGTCGTCGGGGATCCCATGGACGAGGCCACCGACGTCGGCCCGCTGATCTCCACCGATGACCGCGATCGCGTCCGCTCCTGGGTGCAGGAGGCGGCCTCGAACGGGGCCGAGGTGCTGACCGGCGGCGAGCTGGTGGACGAGGACCGCTGCCTGGCGCCGACCATCCTGCGCGGTCCCGAGCGCACCGACAAGGTCTGGTGCGAGGAGATCTTCGGGCCCGTGGTCACCATCAACACCTACTCCCTGTTCGAGGAGGCCTTGGCGATGGCCAACGACGCCAGCTATGGGCTGCAGGCGGGCGTCTTCACCCGGGATCTCGGCCGCGCCCTGGAGGCGGCCCGCACACTGGAGTTCGGCGGAGTGCTGGTCAACGAGGTCCCCACCTTCCGCACCGACCAGATGCCCTACGGCGGGGTGAAGGAGTCGGGCAACACCCGCGAGGGCCCGGCCTACGCCGTCCGGGAGCTGACCGAGGAGCGCTTGATCACCCTGCAGGGCTAGGGAGTCCGGCTCGGCGCCCGGGTCAGCGGAGGGTCGAGCGATGCGAATGCGAACGGCGATGGCGGCCGCGGCCGCCAGCGCCCTGCTGCTCTGGGCCGCGTCGCCGTCGGCCGGCTGGGGCTGGCTCGCCTGGGTAGCTCTGGTGCCGGCGGCCGCCGCTGCGCTGGCTCTGCCGGGCCGGGCCGGGCGCCTTGCCGTTCCCCTCGCCTACGCCCTCTATCTCGAGCTGCTCTTCATCCCCGCCCTTCCCTTCGGGCTCGCGGACGGGCAGTGGGGCGATCCGGTGCTGCCCGTGCTGGTGGGGGGATCGCCGGTGCTACTGGTGGCGCTCATCCTGATCCCGCTGCTGGGCGCCGCGCTGTATGCGATCGACCTCGGCCGCCCCTGGCCGCGAAGGGGTCGCGACCCGGCGATGGCGGTCGTGATCCTGGCGCCGGCCGTGGTCTGGACCGCGCTCGAGGTGCTGCGGGTGAAGCTCGACCCCGGCGGCGCCTGGGGTCCGCTCTACCTCTCGCAGGCCGAGCTGCCGGCCGGATCGCTGGCCGCCCTGGCCGGACCCTGGCTGATCACCCTCGCGATCGTCGCCGCCAACTACGGGCTGGTCCTGGCGCTGGTGCGTCGACGGGCCATGGGCTTGCTGGCGCCGGCCGCCGCCGCGGTCGTGATCCTGGCGGCCGGGA
>CAYZPZ010000013.1:2883-4308 GCA_964480205.1 uncultured Conexibacteraceae bacterium | reverse complement strand
ACCCACGACTGGGAGGCGCTCGCCATCCAGCAGCGGGCCGCCGCGCGGCTGGCCGCTCGCTCCTCGGGCCTGCCGCTCGTGCGCGCCGACTGGCGTTATGGCTCCGCCGTCTACGACGAGGGGGGCCGGACACTCGCCGACGAGGGCACCGGCCTGCGCCGGAGAACGCTCGTCGTCGAACTCACCCCGGCCTCGGGCGGCACGCTCTATGCCCGGGTCGGCGACGTACTCGCTTGGCTCGCGCTGGGGATCGCCGGGCTGGCACTCCTCTGGACCCCGGCTATTCGTGCGGGCGGGCGAGCTTGCGGTGGTTGAGAGCTTCTTCGAGCACCGATTCCTCGACCCCCTGCTCCCGGGCCACCTCCCGCAGTGGCCTCCCCGATGAGGCCGCCTCCTTGACGATCTCCGCGGCGCGGTCGTAGCCGATGTGGGGGTTGAGCGCGGTGGCGGTGGCCAGGGTGGCCTCGGCGTGGCGGTCGAGCATCTCCTCGTTCGGCTCGATCCCGCGCACGCACTTCTCGTCGAGCGCCCGGCAGGTGCCGGACAGCAGCTTGATCGAGTCGAGCAGGTTGCGGGCGATCAGCGGCACCCGCACGTTGAGCTCGAACTGACCCTGGGTCCCCGCGATCGTGATCGCCGCGTCGTTTCCGATCACCTGGGCGCCGACCTGGATCACCACCTCACAGATGACCGGATTGACCTTGCCGGGCATGATCGAGGAGCCCTTCTGCAGCTCGGGCAGCAGGATCTCGGCCAGCCCGGCGCGCGGGCCCGAGCCCATCAGCGCCAGGTCGTTGGCGATCTTGGTCAGCGACACCGCCACCACCTTGAGCGCCCCCGAGAGCTCGACCAAGGCGTCGCGGTTGCCCTGCGCCTCGAAGGGGTCGGCGGGGGCGGAGATGTCGAGGCCGGTGTCGGCGGCGAGTCGCTCGCGCACCTTGGCCGCGAACTCGGGATGGGTGTTGAGGCCGGTGCCCGTGGCGGTGCCCCCGAGCGGGATCTGCCCGACCCGGGGCAGGGTCGCGCGCACCCGGTCGGCGCCGAGGCGGATCTGGGCGGCGTAGCCGGAGAACTCCTGGCCCAGGGTGACCGGGACCGCGTCCATGAGATGGGTGCGGCCGGCCTTGACGTGGTCGGAGAACTCGCTCGCCTTCGCCTCCAGCGCGCTGGCGAGCTCGTCCAGGGCGGGCAGCAGCTCGGAGTGGACCTCCCCCAGAGCCGCCAGGTGCACCGCCGAGGGGAAGACGTCGTTGGAGGACTGGCCCATGTTGACGTGGTCGTTGGGATGGGCCGGATCGCCGGCCAGCGCGGCGATCACCTCGTTCGCGTTCATGTTCGAGGAGGTCCCCGAGCCGGTCTGGAAGCAGTCGACGGGGAACTGCTCGTCATGGCGGCCTTCGGCCACCTCGTCGCCGGCCTTGGCGA
>CAYZPZ010000013.1:0-2783 GCA_964480205.1 uncultured Conexibacteraceae bacterium | reverse complement strand
GCGCTCGAACTCGGCGGGCAGCAGCCCCGCCCCGCGGGGGCTGTAGCGGGCGGCTGCGTTCAGACGCCGGACCAGGTCGGCGTGGATCCCCTTCGAGCCGCGCTCCACCGCGCCGACCAGATAGCCGAGCTCGATCGCGGACTGACCGGTGGGGTTCTGCCGCGCCCGCGCGTTGAGGTCGGTGCCGGCGTCGACGATCGCCTCGCCCACCCGGGCCAGCTCGCCTCCCTCCTGCTCGGGGACCAGGCAATCGGAGATCCGGGTTCCGTCCTCGAGGGTCACCTCGCCGGGGGCAGCGGTCAGCGCCTGGCGATAGCTCGCGCCCTCGGTCAGGCAGGCGCCGGGGGTCTCCTCGTCGGAGGTGCCGCAGGAGCTCAGTGCCAGCAGCGCCGCCAACCCAAGCGCCGCGAGGGGGATGCGCGGGTTCGCCATCGCCCCGATCGTAGGGCCCACCGGGCCACAGCCGCCCGCCCCGGCGATCTCGTCCGCCGCGGGCCATAACTTCAGACGCCGTGAGCGACGCGGCCCGGGCCCTTCGCCCCATCGACCCGCTTGCCCACCGGGCGTTCGAGGCCCTGGTGCGCGCCGAGGCCTCGCTCAGCCGCAGGCTGGCCGCCGACCTCGACCGAATCGGGGTCTCGGCCACGGGCTTCGCGATGCTGGTGCTGCTCACCACCGCCGGCGGAAAGCTGGAGCTGCGGGCGATGCGCCGCCGCCTCGGCGCCTCCAAGGCGACCGCGACCGAGGTGCTGGACACGCTCGAGCGCCGCGGCTTCGTCCAGCGCACCAGGTTGGAATCCGACCGCCGCGCGGTGCAGGTGGCGCTCACCCGGCCGGGGTTCAACCTGGTCACCCACGCCTTCCCCAGCCACGCCGAGCGGGTGCGAGAGGCCTTCGGCGGCCTCGACGAGGAGGAGAAGCGCACCCTGGCCGAGCTCTGCCGGAAGCTCGACCGCGCAGCTTAGGCACCCGCCGCCGTGGAGCAGCGAGCCAGCCTGATCACGCTCGGAGTTGCGGAGCTGGGCAGGGCGCGGGCCTTCTACGAGGGCCTGGGCTGGAAGACGGGCGCGGCCCCCGAGGACGACGTCGTCTTCTTCCAGGCCGGCGGCATGGTCCTGGCCCTGTGGGGCCGAGACAAGCTGGCCAAGGACTCGGCGGTGCAGGATCCCGGCGGGTGGGGAGGGGTCACCCTCGCCTACAACACGCGCTCGACCGAGGAGGTCGACGAGGTGATCGAGCAGGCCCGCGCCGCCGGCGCGACGATCGGGCGCGAGCCCGGCGAGACCTTCTGGGGCGGCTACTCGGGTGTCTTCATCGACCCCGACGGGCACCCCTGGGAGGTCGCCCACAACCCGCGCTGGACGATCAACGACGACGGCTCGGTGACGCTGCCCGACTGAGGGCGAGGGTGCGCTCGTAGAATCGCCCGCTGATGGCGGGATTCCGACCGGTCGACCCGAAGCAGTCCTTTCCCGAGCTCGAGGAGCGGGTGCTGGAGCGCTGGCGCGCGCGCGAGATCTTCGCCCGTCAGCTGGATCAGCGCGCCGACGCTCCGCTGTGGAGCTTCTACGAGGGGCCGCCGACCGCCAACGGCCTGCCGGGCTCCCACCACGTGCTCTCGCGGATCTTCAAGGACATCTATCCGCGCTACCGCGCGATGGACGGCCGCCGCGTGCCCCGCAAGGGCGGCTGGGACTGCCACGGGCTGCCGGTCGAGCTGGAGGTGGAGAAGGAGCTCGGCATCTCATCCAAGGCCGAGATCGAGGAGCTGGGGATCGCCGAGTTCAACCGGCGCTGCCGCGAGTCGGTCTTCCGCTACGTGGAGGAATGGCGCCGGCTGACCGAGCGGATCGGGTTCTGGATCGACATGGACGACCCGTACGTGACCATGACCGACGACTACATCGAGTCGGTCTGGTGGGCGCTGCGGCGGATCTGGGACGACGGACGGCTGTACGAGGGCCACAAGGTCGTGCCCTACTGCCCGCGCTGCGGCACCGCGCTCTCCTCCCACGAGGTGGCGCTCGGCTATCGCGACGTCACCGATCCCTCGGTTTACGTGAAGCTTCCGATCCGGGCCGCGGCGCCCAGCGACCAGATCCCCGAATCGCCGCTGGAGCCCGGCGACCAGCTCCTGGTCTGGACCACCACCCCCTGGACCCTGATCTCCAACGCCGCCGTCGCCGCGGGCAAGGAGATCGAGTACGTGCGCGCCCAGTCCGACGGCGAGGTCCATGTCCTGGCCGGGGACCTGGTCGAGAGGGTGCTGGGCGAGGGCGCGCAGGTCCTCGCCCACTTCCCGGGCGAGGCTCTCGCCGGGACCACCTACGAGCCACCCTTCGCCTACATCAGCGACTACGGTCCACGCGGGCACAGCGTCGTGCTCGGCGACTTCGTCTCCACCGACGAGGGAACCGGCCTGGTCCACACCGCGATCGCCTTCGGCGAGGACGACTTCCGGCTGGGCGAGCAGTACGGGATCACCCTGCAGAACCCGGTGACCCTGGAGGGCACCTTCGACGAGCGGATCACCGACTTCGCCGGCCGCTCCGTCAAGGAAGCCGACCCGGACATCGTGGCGACGCTGGAGCGGAACGGAAAGCTGCTGCGCGCCGAGGCCTACGAGCACGCCTATCCGCACTGCTGGCGCTGCGACACCCCGCTCCTCTACTACGCCAAGGCGAGCTGGTACGTCGCCACCAGCCAGGTCCGCGACCGGCTGCTGGCGGCCAATGAGGAGGTCGGCTGGCACCCCGAGCACATCAAGCACGGCCGCTTCGGCA
>CAYZPZ010000012.1:0-18958 GCA_964480205.1 uncultured Conexibacteraceae bacterium | reverse complement strand
TAACCCCGCCGCGGGGGGGGGGGGTGGGGGGGGGGGTTTCCCCCCGGGGGGGGGGGGGGCGGGCGGGGGCACAGCTACGAGCAGCGCGTCCGGTGGACCTACGACTTCGACACCAGTCGGCAGGCCGCCCCGCAGACGGAGTTCACCTCGGTCAGGCAAGCGAGGCGGCTCTTCTCCGCCTTCGAGAGGGTGCGGATTCGGCGCGAGAACTTCGACGGGGTCGAACGGGGTCCGCTGAAGGTGCCGCGCGAGCGCCTTCTGGGCCTGCCGGCACGCCTGGCGGGAATCGACCTTTACGTGACCGCCGGCAAGTAGCGCGCCACAATTCGAGGGCGATTTAGGCAACCATACGGAGCTTCCCTATGTGCGGAATGTGCGGAGCGATCAACCTGCGGGGCGAGCCGATCGGTGACCTCGAGCGCCGGCTCGAGGTGATGAACGAGCTGATCAGCCACCGGGGCCCCGACGACGAGGGGCTCTGGGTGCACGAGCGCGCCCACGTCGGTCTCGCCCACCGCCGCCTCAGCATCATCGACCTCGAGCACGGCCATCAGCCGATGGCCGACGAGGCGGGCCGCTGGATCACATTCAACGGCGAGATCTACAACTACCCGGAGCTCAAGAACCAGATCGGCAGCCGGCAGTTCCGCACCGACTGCGACACCGAGGTCCTGCTGCGCTCACATGGCAAGTGGGGCACGGAGGCGCTGCAGAAGCTGCGGGGCATGTTCGCCTACGCGATCTGGGATGAGCAGGCCGGCGAGCTGATCTGCGTGCGCGATCGCTTCGGGATCAAGCCCTTCTATTACGCGGTGGTCGACGACGTCTTCTACTTCGCCTCGGAGGCAAAGGCGTTGCTGCCGATGATGCCGGAGATCGAGACCGACCTCGACGGGCTCAAGGACTACCTCGCCTTCCAGTTCTGCCTCGCCGGCAAGACCCTGTTCAAGGGGATTCGCGAGCTTCAGCCGGGTCACTTCCTGCGGATCAGCCGAGGCCCGGCGACCCCGCAGCGCTACTGGGAGGTCTTCTACGAGATCGACTTCGACCACACCGCCGAGTACTTCGAGTCCCAGATCGAGGAGCTGCTGGCCGAGTCGGTCGAGCTGCACCTGCGCTCCGATGTCCCGGTCTCCGCCTACCTCTCTGGCGGCACCGACTCCAGCGCCGTCGCCTCGCTCGCCGCCCAGCAGCAGGGCGGAGGCCTGAAGGCGTTCACCGGCAAGTTCTCCGAAGACCCCCGCTACGACGAGTCGGGCTACGCCAGGCTGGTCGCACAGCAGCGCGGGCTCGAGCTGAACGAGATCGACATCGGCGTCTCCGACTTCCTCGAGCAGATCGAGAACGTCGCCTACCACATGGACTATCCGGCGGCGGGACCGGGGTCCTTCCCCCAGTTCATGGTCTCCAAGCTCGCAGCCGAGCAGGTCAAGGTGATCCTCGGCGGGCAGGGCGGCGACGAGATCTTCGGCGGCTACACGCGGTACCTGATCGCCTACTTCGAGCAGTGCATCAAGGGGGCGATCGAGGGCACCCTGCACGACGGCAACTTCGTCGTCACCTACGAGTCGATCATCCCCAACCTGGTCGCCCTCAAGAACTACAAGCCGATGCTGCGGGACTTCTGGCAGGAGGGGCTGTTCGAGGACCTCGATGCGCGCTACTTCCGGCTTATCAACCGCGCCCACCACGTGGAGAACGAGGTCGACGTCGGCGCCCTCGGGGACTACTCGCCGTTCGAGACCTTCCGCGAGATCTTCAACGGCGCCAACGTCGGCCACGAGGCCTACTTCGACAAGATGACCCACTTCGACTTCAAGACGCTGCTGCCGGCGCTGCTTCAGGTCGAAGACCGGGTCTCGATGGCGCACGGGCTGGAGTCGCGGGTGCCGCTGCTCGACCACCGCCTGATCGAGCTGGCGGCCACCATCCCCGCCGACGTCAAGTTCCGCGACGGGCACATGAAGCACGTCTTCAAGCGCGCCACGCGCTCGATCGTGCCGCGCCAGGTCACCGAGCGCACCGACAAGATGGGCTTCCCCGTGCCGCTCAGCGAGTGGCTCAACGATGGCGCCCGGGAGTTCGTCACAGACATCCTCTCCAGCGACGCCGCCCGCGGACGCGAGCTGATCGACAACCACAAGGTGCTGGAGGGTCTGCAGGGCGAGGAGCGCTTCGGGCGCAAGATCTGGGGGCTGCTGTCCCTGGAGCTCTGGCAGCGGGCGTTCCACGACCGGGAGCGTGAGCTTCAACGCCTGCTCAGTGAGCCGGCTCGGAGCGGGGGCGTGACGGATGGCCAGGGAGCGCCGCTCCACGCCCTTCCTGCTCGGCGGAGCACCACAGGCTGAGCCTCCCGCGGTCCGATTCGAAACCGCGTCTTGCGCATCTCAGTCTGGCATCTTGCGGCGGCTGCGGCCGTCGTCATCGGGGGCGTGGTGACGATCGCCGTCACCGGCGGGGATGATCCGCCTCGCCCTGTCGAATCCGAGGGGCAGACCCTGGCCGTCAACATGCTCGGATCCTCAGGGCGGTACACCCTCGGTCGGTACGTGAACGGTGATCCAGAGCCCGTGGGCCCGATCGCCGAGTCCGCATGCGACCTCTGGTCGCCCTCGCTAATCAGGGCCCGTGGCCGCTACTGGCTGTACGCGGCGGAAAACGATTGCAGGGAGTGGCAACGGCTCGTGCTGTTCAGCTCGGACGACGGGGTCCGTTTCGAGCGGATCGGGGCGGCGATCAGGCGCCGGCCAGGAGAGGGCCAGCTGCGAATGCCCTACGTGGTCTTCGACGGGGGCCTGTTCCGGGCCTGGTACACGATCGATGAAGGAGAGCGCCAAGGGCAGCAGCTCGTCTACGCCGAGAGCCGCGACGGTCTGCGATTTCGCAGGCTGGCGGGACCACGGGCGCGTGCGGGTCCCGGGCGACTCGACTCCGGCGCGATCACAGTGGAGATGGTCTTCCGCGATCCGAGCTCGGGAACCTGGAATTTGCTGTACACCGGATATGACCCTGCGCTCGAGCGTGCGAGGCCGGCGCTGATGACATTCGCGAATCCTCGGCAGCGCCGATACGCGAAGCGGGGAGCGATCGGCCAGATCCGGGATCGACGTGGTGACCTGCTTGCGCCCGCCGCCGCGGGCGCGCGGGAGCTGCGAGCCGGAGGCGGACCGTTTCGGAGGGGCGACCCGATCGTGATTGCAGCTGGGTCCGACCCGGAACCGGCCCGAATCATCGCCGTCGATGGGGAGGTTCTCACCCTGGACGGCCCCCTCCGTCTCGATCATGAGGCAGGGGAACCGCTTGCCCTGGCGGATGCGAGCAAGATCAGCCCGAGCTACGTATGCCGCGATGGCCGCCGCTGGCGTGGCTTGTTCACGCTGTTCGGTGCTCCCCCCAGGCTCAACGGCGAATACACGGCCGTGGTCAGCGCGGAGGCGCTGAGTGGCCCCTGGACCCTTGACCGCGCCGCGCGGTTTCCGGCGCTCTCACCCGCGAACGGCGAGCTCAAGCGGTCAGTCGAGAATCCGACACCTGTCACCGAAGGTCCCGATCTCCAGGCCTGCGGGCGGCGGATCCCGGGTCGCCTAGGCCACTGACAATGCAGGTAGCCTGAGACGGGTGAGAAAGCTTCTCGTGGGATTGGCGGTGGCGATCCCGGTTGCGGGCGTGTCGGGGTACTCGATCGCACCCGGCGGTGATCGGCAGCAGGCCGTCGCGGGCCCAATCATGGCCAGCGCCGAGGAGGCCGCCGATTTTGCTGCCTCCGAGGCCGAGTTCAGTCATCCGAAGGGCACGGACGGTTTCGTCCGGGCCGCCGCCCTGTCCACGATGAACTTGGTGCAGGCCAATATCTCGGCACCCCGCTACGCGGAGCTCGCCGAGCGCGGGGCCGCACCCACCGATGCGGACGGTGACTGGGCATGGGAGAAGCTCGCCGGCATCTGTGCCGGAGCATCGGACGCCTACACGTCCGTAATGGATGAACTGGGGGTGAAGACCCGTCGCCTTGAGATCTATTGGATTACGCCGGACGGCCAGAAGAACAGTCACGCGACGGTAGAGACATGGTGGGGCGGCAAATGGCATTGGCTCGATCCAACCTGGGGAGTGACCTTGACCGTGCCAGGCGACCCAACCGAGGTCCTCTCCTTCAAGGAGGCGCGTTCGACCGACTCCAAGGAGGTGAGGCTCAACGCCTCCGATCTGACGTGGATCGAGCATCAGATCGAGGGTCCCTACAACCTGGTTGGTTTCGTGGACTGGCCCGACGAGAAGGTTCTCTGGTTCCCGGTGGATCAACCGTCGTCCGAGATCCCCGAGGAGGTCGACGGCTTGGAACGGCTGACAGCGGGTGAGTGGCGTGGCCCGCTTCCCAGGTGAGGCAAGCTCGCGCTGAGCGAGCGGCACCTAGGTGTGGCCGACCTCTACGCTTTCCCGTCGACCAAGACCGAAAGGACTGAGAAGGCATGAAGGTTCTGATCACCGGGGGTGGTGGCTTCATCGGCTCCCACCTCGCCGATCGGCTGCTGGCGCAGGGCCACGATGTGCTGTCGATCGACAATTTCGAGACGGGACGCCGCGACAACCTCGGCGAGCATGAGCATCTGACCAAGATCGAGGACTCGATCGCTGACCCGGAGGCGGTGCGCAAGGCCTTCGACTTCATCAAGCCCGACGTAGTGGCGCACGCCGCTGCCTCCTACAAGGACCCTGACGCCTGGGTGGAGGACACGCGGACCAACGCGCTCGGAACGGTGAACGTCGTCGAGGCGGCAAAGGAGGCCGGGGTCGAGCGGCTCGTCTACTTCCAGACGGCGCTCTGCTACGGCACCCGGCCGATCGAGCAGCCGATCACGCTGCAGCACCCGATCCGCCCCGATTCGAGCTACGCGATCTCGAAGACGGCGGGCGAGCAGTACATCGAGATGAGCGGGATCCCGTTCGTTTCGCTGAGGCTGGCGAACGTGTACGGGCCCCGCAATCTGAGCGGCCCGCCGCCGACCTTCTTCTCACGGCTCAGCGAGGGCAAGCCCTGCTTCGTGGTCGACACCCGTCGCGACTTCGTCTACGTCGACGACCTGCTCGAGGTAGTTCAGGCGGCGCTGGAGGGGACGGGGGATGGCTACTACCACGTCTCCTCCGGCTCGGACTACTCGATCAAGGAGATGTTCGAGGCCGTGGTCGAGGCGATGGGGATCGAGCTGGAGGATGAGGTCGAGGTCAGACCCCGCCCCGAGGACGACGCGCCCAGCATCCTCCTGGACCCCTCGCGCACCGAGAAGGACTTCTCCTGGAAGGCGAAGGTGGCTCTGTCCGAGGGGGTCAAGAATGCGGTCGAGTGGTATCGCGAGAACGGCGTCGGCGCCACCTACACCCACCTGAAGTCGCAGGACGTCAAGGTCCCCGACGAGAGCAAGGCCTAATCATGGGGAGCTTCGCGGACTCCCGTGTCCTGGTGATCGGAGGAGCGGGCTTCGTCGGCTCGAACCTCGTCCGCGCCGTGCTCGATCGTGAGGCGCGCGAGCTGGTGGTGGTCGACAACCTGCTTTCCGCCGAGCGCGAGAACCTGCCCGACGATGCGCGGGTCACGCTCATCGAGGGCTCGATCACCGATGACGAAATCCTCGCCGAGCTCCGGGATGACTTCGCCTACGTCTTCCACCTCTCGACCTACCACGGTAACCAGAGCTCGATGGCGGACCCGCTAGCCGACCACGAGCACAACACCCTGACCACGCTGAAGCTGTACGAGCGGATCAAGGAGTTCGACCTCCAGAGCGTGGTCTACGCCTCCGCCGGCTGCACTGTTGCGGAGAAGACCTTCGATCAGGCCGAGGCGACCTCGGAGGACGCCCCGGTGTCCCTGTACCTCGACAGCCCGTACCAGATCTCGAAGATGATCGGGGAGTACTACTCGAACTACTACTTCATGCGCCACGGGCTGCCGGCGGTCAAGGCGCGGTTCCAGAACGTCTACGGGCCGGGCGAGGTTCTCGGCGCCGGGCGCTGGCGCGGCACCCCCAACACCGTCTGGCGCAACGTCACCCCGACCTTCATCTACAAGGCGTTGAAGGGGGAGGCCCTCCCGGTCGAGAACGGCGGCATCGCCAGCCGCGACTTCATCTACGTCGACGACATCGTCAGCGGGCTGCTGGCTTGCGCGGAGCGGGGCGAGCCAGGCGGTGTCTACAACCTGGCCAGCGGCGAGGAGACGACCATTCTGGAGCTGGCCGAGCTCATCAACGAGCTGACCGGGAACGAGACCGAGATCGCGCTGACTCCCGCGCGCGATTGGGACCGATCGGGCAAGCGCCACGGCGATCCGACCAAGGCACGAGAGCAGCTTGGGTTCGAGGCGGGGATGCCGCTGCGCGAGGGGCTGGAGCGCACGATCGAGTGGACGAGGGAGAACCTCGACTGGATCGAGAGCTGCATCGAGCGTCATCGCGACCGCCTCGAGGCAATGGAGCGGGTGGCCCAGGAAGTGCCCTGATGGAGGCCTCACCCGTCGGGATCCGGGAGCGTGTGATCGAGCCGCCGAAGCGGTGGCCGATGCCGGATCTACGCGGCCTCTGGGACAGCCGCGAGATGGTCTACATGTTCGCGAAGCGGGACCTGGTGGTTCGGTACAAGCAGTCGGTGGTTGGAATCTTCTGGTCGATCCTGCAGCCGTTGGCGCTGGCGGGGGTGTTCACGCTCTTCCTCGGCGTCTTGGCGAACGTAGAGGCACCCAAGGGGATCCCCCAGCCCCTCTACATGACCTCGGGGATCATCATGTGGCTGTTCTTCGCCAACGCCCTGGGCAAGTGCTCGAGCAGCACCATGGAGAGCGCCGACCTGATCTCGAAGGTCGACTTCCCCCGGCTGGTGGTGCCAGTGTCGGCCGCGCTGCCCACCATTGTCGACTTCGCGATCGGGATGGTCGTGGTGATCCCGATCACGCTTGCCTACGGGGTGGTGCCGGGGGTGCAGGTCGTCCTCCTGCCGCTGATCGGGCTGCTGGCGCTGGCCACCGCGCTCGGATTCGGCCTCTGGTTTTCGGCCCTCAATGTCAAGTACCGCGACTTCAGCATCCTGGTTCCCACGCTCATCCTGGTCGGCCTCTTCATCACGCCGATTGTCTATCCCTTCGACGCCGTCCCGGCCCACCTGCAGGCCTTTTACGCCATCAACCCCATGGTGGGGGTGATGGAGGTCTATCGCTGGGCCCTACTGGACTTCGCGTGGCCCGGCTGGCTGCTGGCGATCCCGTTGGTGACCGCGACGACCACGATCGTCACGGGGGCGATCTACTTCCAGCGTGCTCAGCAGCGATTCGTCGACATCCTCTGATGAGCGAGCGCGCGATCAAGATCGAGCGCCTGGGCAAGCAGTACGAGCTTGGGAGGACTGGCGAGTTCAACCTGGCCGCCAAGGTCGAGTCCGCGATCCGGGCTCCGTTCCAGCGACTTTTCGGCCGCCCGGGACGGGAGCCTCAGGAGGTGGAGCGCTTTTGGGCGTTGCGCGACGTCTCCTTCGACCTCGCCCCCGGCCAAGCTCTCGGCCTGATCGGCGCCAACGGCTCGGGCAAGAGCACGCTGCTGAAGATCATCTCCGGGATCACGCATCCAACGGAGGGCAGGGCGGTCCTCCGTGGCAGGGTGGGCACCCTGCTCGAGATTGGAACCGGTTTTCACCCCGAGCTGACCGGCCGCGAGAACATCTTCCTCAACGGGGCCACGCTGGGCATGACCCGCAGGGAGGTCGAAAGGCGCTTCGACGAGATCGTCGAGTTCTCCGAGATCCCGCGGTTCCTCGATACGCCCGTGAAGCGCTACTCGAGCGGAATGTACGTGCGCCTGGCGTTTGCCGTGGCCGCCCACCTGGAGCCCGAGATCCTGCTGGTGGACGAGGTGCTTGCGGTCGGTGACGCCAAGTTCCAGCGGAAGTGCGCGGCAAAGATGCGCGAGGTGGCGGCGGAGGATGGGCGCACGGTCGTCTTCGTCTCGCACAGCTCCCCCGTGATCCGGAAGCTCTGCGACCGCGTGATCTTGCTCGATCGCGGCCGGATGACCATGGACGGCCCTGCCGAGGAGGTGGTCGACACCTACCTGGACAGGCTCGAGCCGGTTCAGCATGGCGGTACATCTTCGCTCGATTCGGAGATCGCGCGGACCGGCACAGGAGAGGCCAGGCTGAAGAAGGTCTCGCTGCTCGACTCGGACGAGAACCTGACGGACAGTGTCGGCTTCGGCGAACCATTCACGGTAGTGCTCGAGGTCGAAGCAACCGAGCCAACCCCGCCGGCGATGTTCCTGGTCGGCGTGGATACCCCCGAGGGCTCGCGGGTGCTCACTTCGATCAGCAAGGCCGTCGGCAAGACGATGGCGCTGGGGCCGGGCGTGGCCGAGATCCGGGCCCGATTCGAGGCCGCCCTGCTTCCGGGTGAGTATGTCCTCGATGTCTCGATCCACGATGATGCGGACGGCACGGCGTTCGACAACGTGGAGCGTGTGCTCAGGTTCACGGCCCGCGATGGCTCCGGCAGGGACCACTGGCCCTGGCCCACGGCGCCCGGGTCCGCGCGGCCGGAGACCCATTGGCAGTTGTCCGACGCGGGCGTTGCGGCGGCTCCCCGCAACGCGAGCACAGTGGCCCAGCCACGGTGAGCGACACCCTCGTCGTCTACAACCTGCTTCAGCGGCTGCGGTCCTCGATCGACGACCACCTCTACAGCTTCCGCACATACTCGAGCGGCCGGGTCTTCTACCTCAACCTCGCCGTGCGCAAGGTGCCCGACTGGGTCCGGGAAACCCACTTCGACACGGTCGTCTACCACACGTCCTTTCTCGGGCAGCGCTGGACTCCCGAGCTGTTCTGGAGCCAGCTCGAGAGGGCCGAGGGGCTGAAAGGGGTGGGCGACTACCGGATCGCCCTGCCCCAGGACGAGTTCCTGCGAGCCGAGTTCATTTGCGAATTCGTCCGACAGTTCGAGATCGATCACGTCTTCTCCGTGGCGCCGGAGGGGGAGTGGCCGAAGATCTATTCCACCCTGGACCGCGACAGGGTGCGGTTCTCTCAGGTGCTCACCGGGTATCTCTCCGAGGACACGGTCGCCCGGATCGAGCGCATCGCCGGCCACGGGAGCGACGATCGGCCGATCGACATCGGCTACCGGGCATACGGTGGGGCTCCATGGCTCGGTCGCCACGGGCTCTTGAAGGGTCAGATCGCGGACCGGTTCGAGGATGTCGCCGGGGCGCACGGTCTCTCGGTCGACATCTCGACCAGCCCCGACGATGTGCTCAGCGGCGACGACTGGTTCCGGTGGCTAACGCGATGCAAGTACACGATCGGGGTCGAGGGCGGTGCCAGCATCCTCGACCGTGACGGCACCTTCAAGGAGCGCACCGAGCGCTATCTCGCCAGCAACCCCGGCGCTGGATTCGACGAGATTGAGGCGAACTGCTTCCCCGGCGAGGACGGCAAACTGGCGCTGTTCGCGCTCTCGCCGCGGCACCTGGAGGCATGTGCGACGCGGACGTGCCAGATTCTGGTCGAGGGCGACTACAGCGGAGTCCTCGAGCCGGGCACGCACTACATAGAGCTCAAGCGGGATTTCTCTAACCTCAACGACGTCCTCGCGAACCTCAGGGATGGCGAACTCCGCGAGCAGATCACCGAACGTGCCTTCAACGAAGTCGTCGCCTCCGGACGGGTCAGCTACCGTCACCTGGTCACCGCGATCGAGGGCGCGGTGGCGGATGCCCGCGCCGAATCGGCGGGGGCCGGCGAGGGAGCGACGGCGTCTCGCGCGACAACTCTCCGCTACCTCGGCAACCAGATCGGCGATCGAATCGCCTGGATACGAGTGGGGTATCGGTTGCGGCGGCACTGGGTCATGGCCCGCGTCGCGCGGTGGAGCCATATGGTCGCCGAGGCGTTACCGGCCCCGCTCGCGGATTTCCTGCGGGCCCCCCTGCTCCGCGGGCGGGCCATGGCAAGGCGAGCCTGGGAGATGAGGCGAAACCAAGCGATCGCCGGCGTTACCGATCCTGCACCGACCTTTCAGCCGGGGCGGGGGGTGGAGGTCAAAAGCGATCGCGAAATGGTCAACGCCGTTCTTCTCCTCTACCACTTCCCGAGCTTTCCCGGCTTTCGGAACGCCTCCACGGTGCTTGAGCATGTCGGCAGTTTCGAGCACCACTCCAGGTTCGAGCTGCGGGCGGTCAACACCGATCACGATCTGCCGCCGAAGCTCGCGGATTACGACTTCAGCGCGGTGATCCTCCACTACACCCTGTTTGGGGGCGGCCTTTACAACCTCAACGATGAGCAGCTCGAGTTCCTGCGCACCACGAAGGGCTACAAGGTCGCGTTCTTCCAGGACGAGTACCGCTACAACCGCTTTCGTTTCGACTTCCTCAACGAGTACGGGATCGACTGCGTCTATACATGCCTGGAGCCGAGCGAGTTCGACAAGGTCTATGGCCGACACACCCGGGTGCCCACGCTGCGTACGAACCTCCCGGGCTATGTCAGCGAGGAGATGCTCGCCAAGGCCGAGCGTTTCTCGATTCCGGAGGCCGACCGGACCGTGGACATCGGTTACCGAGGCCGACCTCTGCCTGCCTACACCGGTCGCGGGGCGGCGGAGAAGGTGGAGATCGGCCGGCGCTTCGCCGAGCTCGCCCGCGATTCCGGCCTGAAGCTCGACATCCACGTCGGGGAGGGCGACCGCCTCTACGGGGATGACTGGTACCGCTTCATGGCGCGGTGCCGCGGCATGCTCGCTGTGGAGTCGGGAGTCTCCATCTACGACGTCGACGACGAGGTGCTCGCGGAGTACGAGCGAGTGCTCGCTGAGAAGGGTTCGGTCGAACTCGCCGACCTGACTACGGCCGAGCGGTATGAGGACAAGGTCTATTACCGGACGATCAGCCCGCGGCACTTCGAGGCTGCGGCGATGCGCACCTGTCAGATCATGTTCGAAGGCCGCTACTCGGGGCTGATGGAGCCAATGGTCCACTACATCCCGTTGAAGAAGGACTTCTCGAACATCGACGAGGTGATCGAGCGATTCAAAGACCCCGCGGTGCGCCGAGAGCTGACTGAGAACGCTCATAGAGATCTGATCGCGTCGGGCGAGCACGGCTACGAGGCGTTGGTCGCTGATCTTGACCGGACCCTGATCGAGGCCGGGCTTCAGCCGCAGGCCTCCCGCGCGGACCGAGCCCTGGTTCGCTCTGCGATCGACCGTGGCCGTGCGTACCGCGCCTTCAAGGAATGGGCGTACTACCGGACGCTGCGCCTACGCCATCACTACGTGCCGCTGATGATGACCCCGTTCGTCCGCGTTCTGGGACCGGTGGCGCGGGCTCTCGGGCTACGGCCGAAGCGGGACGGGTAGCGGTCGTCACCTTCGTATCGTTCCCGTCCTCGTGAAAACGATCGTCTCGGTGACCTCGATCGCGCTCGAGCGCGACAGCCGCGCCCTCAAATTCGCCGCCTCGATCGCCAGGCTCGGCTATCGCAGCGTGGCGGTCGAGGGCGAGCGCAGCCGGGGGCTGCCCCGCGACCTGCCCTTCGAGGTGATCTCCGTCGATCGCGCGCCTCCCGCCGCCCCGCCCGGAGCGGTCAAACCGGTCGAGGCGCCCGCCCGCAACGGTCCCTCGCTTCGCGCCCGAATCCGCGAGGCGCTGCCGATGTCGCTGGTGCAGCTGATCGACCGGCTGACTGAGCCGCTGCACAGCCTCCAGGGTTACCTGCGCCTCTATCTGCAACGCAACCGCGAGGTCGCGCCGCTGCTGCCGCCGGCCGACGCGTACTACCTACACTCGTTCTGGCAGGCGCTGGCCGTCTATCGACGGAGGCGGCGGGCCGGGGCGATCTTCCTCTATGACGCACACGACGCCAACTGGGAGCCGGACCCTAGCTTCGATCCCAGACCGGGGACGAGGCTGGTGTTCAGGATCTACGAGGCGATCGAGCGGCGCTGCGCCCGCGCGCGGCTGTTCACCACCGTTGGCGAAGGGGTCGCGACGCTGATGGCCGAGCGCTTCGGCCGCCGCCCCGCCGTGGTCCGCAACTGCCATGACCTGCGACTGGACGAGCCGGTGGAGCGCGGCATCCGGGAGGCGACCGGCGTCTCCGATGCCGATTTCCTGCTGGTCATGAGCGGCAACGCCAAGACCGGGACCGCGATCGAGCAGGCGCTGGAGGCGATGGAGCGCCTGCCAGAGCGCGTTCACCTGGCCTTCGTGGGCCGCTACTACGACTCCCACCGGGCGAGCGTCGAGCGGCGCGGCCTGAGCGGGCGGGTTCATCTGCTGCCGCCGGTGCCGCCGACCCAGGTAGTCGGCTTCATCGCCGGCGCCGACGCCTCACCGATCCTCTACTGGCCGCTCTCGGACAACTATCTGTATGCGCTTCCGAACGGCTTCTTCCACGCCGTCGCCGCCGGCCTGCCGGTTCTCTATCCGCCGCTCCCGGAGGTGAAGGCGCTGTGCGAGGAGCACGAGCTCGGCATCGAACTCGATCCTCAAGAGCCGGGCTCGATCGCCGCCGGGGTGACCAGGTTGCTCGAGGATGATGAACTGCGCGCGGCCTGCGCGGCGAACGTGCGCGAGGCCCGCGGCATCCTCAGCTGGGAGCGCGAGGAGGCGGTGCTCGGAAGTCTGCTGGAGCGGGCGCTGGATGGAGCGCGCTGATCATGTGCGGGCTCGCCGGAATCGTCTCGTCCTCGGGGATCGATCCGCAGTTGCTGCCGCGGATGGGCGACGCGATCGCGCACCGCGGCCCCGACGGACAGGGCTACCTCACCCATCGGCCGGGAACCGGAATCGAGGTCGGGCGCTCGGTGAACGGTGGGGGCCGGGAGTCGCCGACGGTGGGCTTCGCCCATCGGCGGCTGGCGATCATCGACCTCAGTGAGGCGAGCGACCAGCCGGCGCTCGACGAGTCCGGCCGGCTGGCCCTCGTTTTCAACGGGGAGATCTACAACTACGTCGAGCTGCGGGCCGAGCTCGAGTCCCTCGGCCATACCTTCCGCACCAGTGGCGACACGGAGGTGCTCCTGCGCTCCTACGCGGAGTGGGGCCCGGACTGCCTCCGGCGCCTGGTAGGCATGTGGGCGTTCGCGATGCTCGATCTGGAGCGCCGGCAGCTGTTCCTGGCGAGGGATCGCTTCGGCATCAAGCCGCTCTTCTACGCGCGGGCCGGCGACGCCCTCTACTTCGCCTCGGAGATCAAGTCGCTGCTTCAGGTCCCTGCCATCCGGCGCGAACCAGATGAGGCGACGATGCGCCGCTACCTGTTGACGGGCGCGGTCGACGACCGCCCCGAGACCTTCTTCGAGGGGGTCTCGCAGCTCCCGGCCGCGCACTGCCTTAGCGTGTCGCTCGACCCGAATTCGCGGCCCCGCGAGCCGGAGCGCTACTGGACGATTCCGGATGAGGAGTACGGCGGAGGCAGGGAGGAGGCCGCCAGCGAGTTCGCCGATCGCTTCGCTGATGCGATCCGCTCCCACAGCCGGAGCGACGTGCCGGTTGGAACCTGCCTCAGCGGCGGGCTCGACTCGTCCTCGATCGTCTGCGTCGCCGACCGGCTCCGTCGCGCCGGGGAGATCCCCCGGTACGCCCACAGCGGCTTCGGCTACCTGCCCGACAACCCCGATTACTCGGAGCGTGACCACATGACAACGGTCGTCGAGCGGACCGGGATCGAGATGACCTACGTGGAGGTCACGCCCGAACGGTTCGCCGAGGCGCTGATGCAGATCGCCCGCCAGCAGGACGAGCCGTTCGGCTCCACCAGCATTGCCGCACAGTGGTTCGTGTTCCGGGCAGCCCGGCAGGCCGGCCTCAAGGTGATGCTCGACGGCCAAGGCGCCGACGAGGTCCTGGGCGGCTACCACCACTACTTCCCATTGATCGCGGCCGCGCTGGTCCGGGCGCGGCGCCCGATCAGCTACGCGCGTTTCGCGCGAGCGCACCGCCGCGAGTTCGGCTCGTCGCCGCTTCCGATCCGGCACGCGCTCGGGGGGCTGCTCCCGGGGCGCGCCCGGGAGGCGGCCGCGACCGCCGCACCGCCGCCCCCCAGCGCGGGCGTGCTCGCGAGCTCGTTCCGAGACAACGGGGCCGGGCCCGATCGCTTCGAGTTCGACTCGATCAACGACCTCCTGGCCGAGTTCACGATGCGGTCCGGGCTTCCCTCGCTCCTGCGATTCGAGGACCGCAACTCGATGGCGCACTCCATCGAGGCGCGGGTCCCGTTCCTGGACCACCGGCTGGTCGAGTTCGCCTTCAGCCTGCCCGGCGACTACAAGGTCGATGGCGTGCGGACCAAGGCGGTGCTGAGGGAGGCGATGGCGGGGATGCTCCCGGAATCGATTCGCAGCCGCAGGGACAAGATCGGCTTCCGGGCCGAGCCTTCGGCGACCTGGGCGCTCGCCGAGCGCCACCGAGATGCCCTGCTCGCCGAGCGCACCCCCTGGGAAGAGCGGTGGTTCGACCGCGACGGCCTGCGGGCGCTGCTGAGCGGCTCCGATCGCTCCGGCGATGCCGAGTTCCTGCTCTGGCGGGTGATCAATGCCAAGCTCTGGCTGCGCAGCTTCTGGGGCGATGCGGATCATGGCCTCGGTTGATGCGCGCATCGTCGGCGCGCCCGACGTCAGGGACCGGCTGGCCCGCTACGGCTCCTTGCAGCGCGAGGTGGTCCGCGAGCACCTGAACCGGGCCACCTCCCTCCTGGTCGACCCGGACAGTGAGCTGGAGGTCGCCGCCGCGGTCAACAGCTACCTCTTCCGGTACCTGAGGAACGAGCCGTTGGCGGGCGACGGCGCCGACACGCTCGCCGCCGGGCGGGGCTTCTGCGGCAATCACGTGGCAACGATGGCGGAGATGCTCGGGCTGGCCGGGATCGATTCGAGGACGGCGGCGCTGCTCGGCGTCCGGCTCGCCGGCAACCACTCCGTGGTGGAGGTGCGCTTCTCCGATGGCCCCCGTGGGATCTTCGACCCTACCCACGGCGCGCTGTTCTTGGATCAGGGCCGTCCCCTCGGGCTTGAGGGGCTGGCCGGCGAGCCCGCCCTGGTGCCGCGGGCCCTGTGGGTCGACGCGGGGGAGAAGCGCACCAGCGCAGACGCGACGGTGGAGCCGATCGCGTCGATTGCCGCCGACTATCGGCGCCCGGGTGGCTCCGAGCGCGCCGAGCACCCGGTGCTCGCCAAGTGGCGCGACTGGATCGCCGACAACCGCGGCTGGGGCATCGCTTACTCCGGTCGCGAGATGCTGACCACGATCGAGATCGAGGTGGGGCAGATTTGGGGCACGATGGAGCGTCAGTGGAACGGCGAACCTTGGGCCGAGCTAGCCGCCGCGCATGACGAGTCCCGGCGGGCCCTCCCCTGGGCCTTTCTGCTGGGCCAGGATGAGATGGGCTATGAGATCGCGCACGACTTCCGGCTTAGCGGGACCCGGCCCGGCCGCCACTATGTCCTCGAGCTGCGCGCGGCCTTGGTTCAGGGCGAGCGTCCCCGGCTTGAGGTCGAAACCTCCGACGGCGAGAGTTCCACGATCTCCCTGCGCCGGTTGACGCCGCGCCGATGGCTGCCCCGGGCGAGGGTAGTTCGCATCCCGGTGCGGGCACGGGGTGCCGAGGAGTCGGTCAGGGTGAGGGCCCGGGGGTACGTCGTGCTGCAGGGGATCAGGCTGTCCCCGGCCGACTGAGCTGGCCGCGCGAGCGCTGCCGCAGGCTGCGATAAGTCGCCAGAAACGGTCGTAGCAGCGGATGCAGGACTGACTGCGCGACTGGGTGGTAGGCGAGCGTCGAGCGCAGGCGGCGCAGGGCGCGCGTGGGCCCACCGCGGGTCAGCGCGGCCCGGACGTCGATCTCCCCCGCGGGTGGGCCCGGCCCCAGCCCCGCCTCCTCGAGGGCCCGGTCGAAGAGCTCGATCAGCCTCGCGTAGCTGTTCTCGCCGGAGGCGATCAGGTCGCGGTGCGCGTTCTCGGCCAGCTCCCGCCGCAGGTCCGCGTCTCGGATCCGCTCGATCACCTCGGCCAGGTTGGAGAAGTCCTTGCGCAGCGGGATGTAGTGGACCATCGGCTCCATGCGCCCCGAGTAGCGACCCTCGAACAGCACCTGGCAGACCCGCAGGGCGGCCGACTCGAAATGACGGGGGCTGATCGTGCGGTAGGGGATGCGGTCCTCCCAGCGATCCAGCGCGCCACCGCGGAGATCGTCGATCGTCACCTCGCGCTGCGATCGCTTCAGCCGCAGGTACTGCTCCAGCACCTCGTCCTCCAGGTCGAAGGCCCGGGTGCCGGACTCGACCCCGAGGAAGGTCTTGCAGTCGGCCATGAACCGGTACCAGTCATCGCCGTAGAGTCGGCCCTTCTCGCTGATGTCGATGTCGAGTCGCAGTCCGGAGTCGGCGGCGAGCTCGGCGAAGCGCACCCCGATCTCGGACTTCTCGTCGGTCCCCATCCAGGGGTCGAGGGGGCGGGCGCGGTAGCCGACGTCGATCGTCCGCTCGGAGTCGGGGATCGCGAATTGCTCGGCGGCGGACACCATCTCGTCGCTGACGTAGCCGGGCAGGTTGGAGACGGTGCGTACGCCGGGCGCGTGATGGCCGTAGACGAGGCCGGCCTGCTCGGGCTCGAGGCAGGTGAAGACGCAATCGATCTCCTGGGCGTTCAGGAAATCGGCCCGGCGCCGCCAGAACATGTACTCGTCCTGGAAGAAGGCGACCTTGTAGCTGTCCTCCGCCTCGTCCAGGTAGCGGCGGAACTCCCAGTCGAAGTCGTAGTCCTCGCCGCCGTGGCCGAACAGGGAGTAGTGCATGACGATCGCGTCGAACCGCAGCTCTCGCAGCCCGCGCGGGAATCCCCACTCGGTGTTGAGCCCGTGGATCGAAAAGCGGGAGTGCTCGGCGAAGGCGCCGATGTGCTCGCGCACGGTCGAGGCGTCCCGGAACGCCCGCGACAGCGGCCGCCGGTAGAGGAGCAGGACCCCCCGGATGCGCTGCGGCGGCCCGTTCACAGCGCGCTCTCGACCAGCTCGTCGACGGCCGACTCCTCGTGTTCCCAGCTCAACTTGGGTCGCGCCGCGGCGACGTTCTCGCGGTAGCGCCCGAGCAGCTCGCGGTTCTGCGCCAGCCGCCCCGCCGCCGCCGCGATCGAGCCTGGATCGGTCGGGTCGATCGCCAGGCCCAGCTCGTGCTCCTCGGCCAGCCTCCGGATCTCGCTCAGTGGCGGGTAGAGCAGCGGCAGTCCCGCGGCGACCGCGTGGAAGAAGCGGTTCGGCAGCGCGGACTGATAGTTGCGGTCGTCGGGCCGGTAGAGGATCAGCGCCGCGTCGGCGGACTCGATGAAGCTTGTGATCTCGGTGGGGGCGACGGGGGGGAGCAGGTGGACCCGCTCGCTCACCGCCGAGGCGGTTACGCGCGCCTCGTAGCCGCGGCCGACGAAGGCGAGGTGGCAGTTGTCGGGCAGCGCCCCGAGCGCCTCGACGGCCTCCTCGATCGCGTCCCCGGGCTTGGCGTTGCCGGGCATCACCAGCAGGAGGTCGTCGTCGCCGAGGCCGAGCGTGGCCCGGAGGTCTCGTTCCACGGGCTCGTCGAGTCGGGAGTCGTGGCAGTTTCGGATCACGCGCGGGCGCCGACCGTAGCGCCGCTCGAGCAGCTCGGCGACGCCCTCGCTCACGGTGCTGAACCCCGCGGCGCCCTCGACGCAGCGGCGCTCGGCGCGGCCGAGCAGCAGCTTCACCAGCGGTCCGCCCGGGATCGCCTCGACGTCCCAGTAGGAATCGTGGGCGTCGTAAATGTAAGCGGCTCCGGTGCGGCGGCACGCCCGACGCACGGCGGGGTACTGCCAGAAGGAATGGAGGTAGTACAGCTCGGCGCTGGGCAGGACCCGCGTCGTGCGCCGGTTCGACTTGAGGTAGCCGAGCAGGATCAGGAACGGCTCGGCAGCGCCCTTGAGGAAGGAGGCGCCTCGGCTCAGCCCCCGCTCCGGCACCGTCGCGGAGCCGCGGTCGCCGCCTTGCGCCCCGTCCTGGGAGGCTGAGCGATCGGTTCCCGGTTCGGCGGCGAGCAGCTCGAACGGCATGTGGCCGTCCAGACCCTCGCTCGCGCGCTCCTCGACCACGATCGATCGATAGCCCAGCCGCGCAAGGGAGGCGGCGTGCCGGTAGGTGCGACTGTCCCGTTCGACCGGTACGGAGGTGACCGAGACGACCGGCCTTGCTTCATTCATCGAGCGCAGGACCGTAGCAGCGGCCCGCGTGGCGGCATGATCCCCGTATGAGCGAGCGAAGCCAGGAAGCGGCCAGGGCTGGCGACGGCCGGACCCTGCGGGGGCTCGCGAATGAGATCGTCGTCTGCACCCGCTGCCCTCGCCTGGTCGAGTGGCGCGAGCGGGTGGCGGCCGAGCCGCCGAAGCGCTATCGCGGACAGGACTACTGGGCGCGCCCGCTGCCGGGCTTCGGCGATCCGGACGCGGGGATCGTGCTGGTGGGGCTTGCCCCCGCGGCCCACGGCGGCAACCGCACCGGGCGCATCTTCACCGGCGACCGCTCGGGTGACTGGCTGTTCGGCGCGCTTCACCGCGTCGGCCTCGCCAACCAGCCGACCTCCGAGCACCGCGACGACGGCCTTCGGCTCACCGGTGCCTACGTCACCGCCGTGAACCGCTGTCCGCCGCCCGCCAACCGGCCCACCACGACCGAGCGCGACAACTGCCTGCCCTACCTGGTCCGCGAGCTGCCGCTGCTCTGGCGGGCCTCGGTCCTGGTCGCGCTCGGCTCCTTCGCCTGGCAGGGGTGCCTGATGGCGTTGCGCGAACTTGGCCTCGAGCTGCCGCGACCGCGCCCCCGCTTCGCCCACGGCGCCGAGGCGCGCGTGCCCGGGCAGGCAGGAACCCGGGCCTACACCCTGGTCGGCTGCTACCACCCCAGTCAGCAGAACACCTTCACCGGCAAG
>CAYZPZ010000011.1:0-19043 GCA_964480205.1 uncultured Conexibacteraceae bacterium | reverse complement strand
TCGGCTAGCTCGCCGGCTACCGAGACGGCTGCCTGCCGCCGCCGCGATGGCGGTGGCCGCGTGCCTCGGCCTTTGGCCGGCCAAAAGAAGGCAGAGCGCCGCGGCGGCGATCAAGATCAGCGCTGCCCAGTCCGATCTCACGCGCCCGCAGGCTAGAGGCACGATCTTCCATCGGGGCCCTGGCCTAGTCTCCGCCTTGTGCCCTTCGCTGCTACCCTCGCGGCCCTGATTTGAGCGGGACGCAGCCCAGCGAGGCCGCGCCCCAGCCACCCGCCTCGAGGCGCACGATGGCGCACCTGAAGCCCGTTCCCGACCCTCAGCCCGAGTCAGAGAAGCGCGGCGTTCCCTCGATCGCCGAGCTGGAGCGTTACGCGACCGTGCTGCGCATGCACTGCGTCAGCATGCTCGCGGTCGCCAAGTCCGGCCACCTCGACAGCTCGCTGTCGGCCGCCGACATCGTCGCCGCCCTCTACTTCCGGGTGCTGCGCCACGACCCGGCCCACCTCGGCTGGCCCGAGCGCGATCGCTTCGTGCTCTCCAAGGGCCACGCTGCCCCGATCCAGTACGCGGCGCTGGCCGAGCACGGCTACTTCCCCGTCGAGGACCTGCAGGGCCTGCGCCAGATCGGCTCGCACCTGCAGGGCCACCCCGACATGACCCGCACCCCCGGGATCGAGGTCTCGACCGGCTCACTCGGCCAGGGGCTTTCGATGTCGGTGGGGATCTGCCTGGCGCTGCGGCTCGATGGCCTGGCCGAGACCTCGCACGTCTTCACCCTGATGTCCGACGGCGACATCCAGGAGGGCGAGAGCTGGGAGGGGGCGATGGCCGCCGCCCACTACCAGGTCCCGAACCTGACCGCGATCGTCGACTACAACCATCTGCAGACCGACGGCACCACCGAGGAGGTCATGGACACCGGCGATGTCCGCGCCAAGTTCGAGGCCTTCGGCTGGGACTCGGTCGAGATCGAGGGCCACGACATGTCGGCGATAGTCGAGGCCTTGGAGCGCAGCCGCACCCTGCGCAAGCCGGCGGCGATCGTCTGCCAGACCAAGAAGGGCCGGGGCGTCTCCTTCATGGAGGACCGCTTCGGCTTCCACGGCAAGCCGCCCACCCCCGAGCAGGCCGAGCAGGCGATGGAGGAGCTGGAGACGACCCTGAAGGCCCAGAACGAGGCGCTGGGGAGGGCCTGATGGCGCTGGCCGAGGCCAAGACCGAGGCGATCGCGACCCGTCAGGCCTACGGGGACGCGCTGGTGCGCCTCGGCGAAGAGCATCCCGAGGTGGTGGCGCTCGACGCGGACCTCGCCGTCTCCACCCAGTCGATGAAGTTCGGCAAGCAGTTTCCCGAGCGCTTCTTCAACGTCGGCGCCGCCGAGGCGAACATGATGTCGATGTCCTGCGGTCTCGCCGCCACCGGCAAGGTCCCCTACGCCTCGACCTTCGCGATCTTCGCCACCTCGCGCTCGTATGACCAGGTGCGCCTGGGCATCGCCCACAACGAGCTCAGGGTCCGGATCGGCGCCTCCCACGGAGGGGTTTCGCTGGGCGAGGACGGCGCCTCCCACCAGATGATCGAGGACATCGCGCTGATGCGGGCGATGCCCCGGATGCAGGTGATCGTCCCCGCCGACTACAACCAGGCCTACACCGCGACCTATGAGTCATATGAGCGCGAGGGCCCGATCTACATGCGCTTCGGCCGCCCCAAGACCCCGATCGTCTACGAGGAGGTGCCCGATACGCTCGGCGACGGGATCGACGTCCTGCGCGCGGGCAAGGACATCTCGATCTTCGCCTGCGGTCACATGGTCTGGCGCGCGCTGGACGCGGCCGAGACCCTGGAACGCGAGGACGGGGTGGAGGCCGAGGTGGTGAACGTCGCGATCATCAAGCCGCTCGCCTCCAGGCTGGTGCTGAAGTCACTGGCCAAGACCGGGGTGGCGGTGACCGCCGAGGAGCACCGGATCGTCGGCGGGCTGGGCGACGCGGTCCGCCAGGTCGCCGCCGAGCAGCATCCTGTCCCGGTCTTCTCGCTCGGCATGCACGACGAGTTCGGGGTCTCCGGCACCGCCGAGGCCTGCATGGAGCACTTCAACCTGACCGCCACCGGGATAGCGGATCTGGCGCGCGAGGCGCTGGTCAAAAAGCCGCTGGTCCAGCACCCGCCGATCAGCGGCAACTCGTTCAGCTAGGGCCCGGGCTACGAGGACTTCTTGCCGCCCTCGCGGCCGGCGGCGCGCTTCTGCGACTTGCTGCCGCCGCTGCCCTTGCCCGACTTGCGGCCTCCCTTGCTGGAGGAGCTCGGGGCATTGGCGATCGAGGCGGCGCGCTGCTTGCTCATGCCCTTCTTGCGCAGGCCCTCGTACTGCTTGTCGTCCTTCACAGATGATCCGTGATCCTTGGCCATGGGCCGTTGATACCCCCGTCCGGGCGGGAAAACACCTACCTCGCCTTCGCGCCCACCCCGCTCGCGAACTCGCGGCTGCGGAGGGGCCCGCCGGTGCGCGGATCGAGCGGCGGGGTGGGGAGCCCCTGGCCCTCCCGCAGGCCCTCGAGCAGCTCGAGCAGCGCCTTCGAGGCGGTGCGGCGCGGGCGCCAGCGGAGCTCCTCGGTGGCGCGGGTGCAGTCCATGATCGGCACGCGCAGGGCCATGTCGAGCCAGCCGGGCGGGGTCGGCTGCAGCCGCAGCTTCCAGCTCGCCCAGGTCGCCGCGCGCAGGGCTCGGGCCGGCACTCGGATCGGCCGCGCCTCGAGCAGCTCGGCGAGCCGGTCGCTGTCGAGCACCGGCTCGGCGGCGAGGTTGAAGGCGCCGGTCGCCTCCGAGCGCAGCGCCAGCCGGTAGGCCTCGCCCACGTCGAGCGAGTGCACCGCCTGGAAGCGCAACCTGGGCACCGCGGGGATCACCGGGATCAGGCCGCGGCGGATCAGGGCGTTGGGCAGCAGCGGCCCGGCGAACAGCCGCCGGATGCCCGAGGCCGCCTCGGCCTTGAAGATCAGCGCGGGGCGAAGCCTGGTGACCGCGACCCCGCTGTGCTCGGCCTCGAAGCGGTCGAGCTTCCGCTCCACCGCCGCCTTGTGGCGCGAGTAGAACGAGCTGGCGATGCCCTCGATCGGGTGGCTCTCGTCCACGGCGCGGTCCTTGGGGCCGGCGGAGTAGGCGCCCACCGAGGAGGCGTAGACGAGCTTCGGGACGCCGGCCTCGGCTACGGCTCGGAAGACGCGCTCGCTGCCACCGACGTTGACCGCCTCGGTGATGCGCTCGTCGCGCGAGGGCTGGATCAACCAGGCCAGGTGCACGACCGCATCCGCGTCGCGGAAACGCGGGACGAGCTCGTCGGCGCTGACGTCAGCCTCGGCCCACTCGACCTTGGCCGCGCTCAGCTCCGGCCGGCGCCGGGCCAGGCCCAGCACCGAGTCGATCTCGTCGTCGCCCTCCAGCGCGCGGAGCAGGCTGGTGCCGACATTGCCGGTCGCTCCCGTGATCACCACGCGCATGTCCCGTTGCTACCCCCAAACCGGGCCGTTTAGCGAGGTGGGTCGGTGGAACGTTGATTCATATGAAGGCCCTCGCCTTTCACGGCAAGCGTGACGTGCGCATCGACCGGGTGCCCGATCCCGGGATCCGCGAGCCGACTGACGCGGTGATCCGGGTCACCTCGACCGCGATCTGCGGCTCGGACCTGCACCTGTATGAGGTCCTCGCCCCCTTCATCGAGGAGGGCGACATTCTCGGCCACGAGCCGATGGGGATCGTCGAGGAGGTCGGTCCGGAGGTGAAGCAGATCAAGCCCGGCGACCGGGTGGTGATCCCCTTCAACATCTCCTGCGGCAGCTGCTGGATGTGCAACCAGGGGCTGTTCGCGCAGTGCGAGACCACCCAGGTGCACGAGCACCACACCGGCGCCTCGCTGTTCGGCTACACCAAGCTCTACGGACAGGTGCCCGGTGGCCAGGCCGAGTTCCTGCGCGTGCCCCAGGCGCACTTCGGGCCGATCAAGGTGCCCGACGACGACGCCCCCGACGAGCGCTTCCTCTTCCTCTCCGACGTCATGCCCACCGCCTGGCAGGCGGTGGAGTACGCGGCGATCCCCGACGGTGGCAGCGTCGCGATCTTCGGGCTCGGGCCGATCGGGCAGATGTGCGTGCGGGTCGCGCGCCACCGTGGGGCCGAGACGGTGATCGGCGTCGACCGCGTGCCCGAGCGGCTGCAGATGGCCCGCCGCTACGAGGCGGAGGTGATCGACATCGACCACCACGACGACGTTCCCCAGCTGATCCGGGAGATGACAGATGGCCGCGGGCCCGACTCGGTGATCGACGCGGTGGGGATGGAGGCTCACGGGGCCGCGGTCGGCAAGCTCGCCCAGCAGGCCACCGGGTTGCTGCCCAAGCCGATCGCCCGCAAGGCGATCGAAACGGCCGCCGTTGATCGGCTCAACGTGCTCAAGGAGGCGATCGAGACGGTCCGCCGCGGCGGCACCTTGTCGATCAGCGGCGTCTACGGGGGCCAGCTCGACCCCCTGCCGATGATGCAGCTGTTCGACAAGGGGATCCAAGTGCGCATGGGCCAGGCGCACGTCAAGCGCTGGGTCGACGAGATCATGCCCCTGCTGACCAAGAAGGGCGACCCGCTCGGCGCCGAGGATTTCGCCACGCACAAGCTGCCGCTCGAGCGCGGCCCGGAGGCCTACGAGATGTTCCAGCGCAAGGCCGACGGCGCGATCAAGGTGGTGCTGAAGCCGCAGGCCAACGGCAGCGCCGAGGCCGCGGCCGGCTAGGGCTGGCCACCGGGCGTTTGCTCACCGGACCGTCGGGCAACACCTCTCATATGGCCGTTTGCGAGGTCTGCGGAAACGATTACGACAAGGCGTTCGAGGTGACCGCCGCGGGAGAGAGCCACACCTTCGACTCCTTCGAGTGCGCGATCCACGCGCTCGCCCCCACCTGCGACCACTGCGGGTGCCGGATCATCGGGCACGGGGTGGAGGCCGACGGCTCCTTCTTCTGCTGCGCTCACTGCGCCAGCGAGAAGGGCGTCGAGGACGTCACCGACCGGGTCTAGATCGCTCCAGCCCGCCGTGGCGGGGGAGTAACTTGGAACGCGGTTTGGCCACGCAAGAGCGCCCCACGCGAGAACGCCTCGACCCCTCGGTGTTCCGCCTGCCGGTGGACAAGCTGCGCACCGGCTACTACACCGACGCCTACTTCAACCACACCAAGTCCCTGCTCGAGGCGGAGGGTCATCGGCCCTCGGTGCTGATGCAGGTCTTCCAGAAGCACGAGTCGGTGCTCGGTGGGATCGACGAGGCGATCGCCCTGCTCAAGCTCTGCTCGGGCGAGGGCACCGCGGACGAGTGGGAACCGGGCTGGGAGCGCCTCAAGGTCGAGGCGCTGCACGAGGGCGACTCGATCTCGCCCGGCGAGACGGTGATGACGATCGAGGGCGACTACGCGCTGTTCGCCCACCTGGAGACGGTCTATCTGGGCTGCCTGGCCCGCCGCACGCTGGTGATGCGCAACGTGCGCGAGGTGGTCGACGCGGCCGCGGGCAAGCAGATCCTCTTCTTCCCCGCCCGCCACGATCACTGGCTGGTGCAGACGGGCGACGGCTGGGCCGCGCACATCGCAGGCGCGATCGGCGTCTCCACCGACGCCCAGGCCTCCTGGTGGGGCGGCCGCGGCGCCGGCACGATTCCACACGCCCTGATCGCCGCCTACGGCGGCGACACCGCCGCCGCCGCCACCGCCTTCGCCCGCCGCTACGCCGACCAGATGAACATCGTCGCCCTGGTCGACTTCTCCAACCACTCGGTGAAGACCGCGCTGGAGGTCGCCGAGGCGATCGGGGACCGCCTCTGGGGGGTGCGACTGGACACCTCCGAGAGCCTGGTCGACCGCTCGCTCGACGGCCGCGCCGACGCCGGGCCGGGGGTGACCCCGGAGCTGGTGGAGGAGGTGCGCAAGGCTCTGGATCGCGCCGGGCATCAAGGGGTAAAGATCGTCGCCTCGGGCGGCTTCGACGCGGAGAGGATCCGCCGCTTCGAGAAGCGCGGCACCCCGGTCGACGCCTACGGGGTCGGCTCCTCCCTGATCCGCGGCGAGAACGACTTCACCGCCGACGTGGTGATGGTGGAGGGCCGCCCCTGCGCCAAGGTCGGCCGCGAGTACCAGCCCAACCCGCGATTGCAGCCGGTCGACTAGCCGGCGTTTTCGCCCCCTCGCCCGGGGGAATCAACCAGGCGTGCGCCTGCCGCAGCCACGTGGAGAGATCAGCGCCGGGCTGATCGCTGTCCTGCTCGGGGAGCGCGACGAACTGGAGCCGCCGGCCCCGCCTCTGGTGCTCGAGGTGCTCGACCACGAGGACATCCAGCTCGCCCTGTACCTCTGCTACGAGCTGCACTACCGCGGCTTCGACGAGGTGCCCGCCGATCGCGAGTGGGACCCTGCCGTGATCGGGCTGAGGGGCCAGCTCGAGCGGTCCTTCCTCGCCGCCCTCCGTGAGGCGGTGCCGCGACGTCACGGAATCGATCCAGACGAGCTGGGGGGTTTCCTGTTCGAGCTTGCGGAGGCCGACCCCGCTCCCTCGCTCTCCAGGCATCTGGCGGCGAGCGGCACGCTCGAGCAGTTCCGCGAGTTCGTCGTCCACCGCTCGGCCTACCAGCTCAAGGAGGCCGATCCCCACAGCTGGGCGATCCCCCGCCTCGAGGGAGCGGCCAAGGCCGCCCTGGTCGAGGTCCAGTACGACGAGTACGGCTCGGGCAGGGCCGAGCGGATCCACGCCACGCTGTTCGCGGAGGCGATGGGCGCGCTGGGCCTGGACGGCGACTACGGCGCCTACCTGGAGCTGATCCCTGCCAGGACCCTGGCCACGGTCAACCTGATGTCGCTGTTCGGGCTGCACCGCCGCTGGCGGGGGGCGATCGTCGGGCACCTGGCGATGTTCGAGATCACCTCGCCGGAGCCGAACCGGCGCTACGCCAACGCGCTGCGCCGCCTCGGGGCCGAGGCGGCCACCCCGTTCTTCGATGAGCACGTCGAGGCGGACTCGGTGCACGAGAACATCGCCGCCTACGACCTCGCCGGGAGCCTTGCCCGCCAGGATGCCGGGCTGATCGGCGACATCGCCTGGGGCGCCGATTGCCTGCTGGTGCTGGAGGGGCGCTGGGCGGCGGGCCTGCTCGGCGCCTGGGAGCGCGGCGAGAGCTCGCTGCGCGGACCGCTGACCGAGTCCGCTCCGGTCGCGGCCTATTAGGTCGGCGATGGCCGGATCCCGGCAGCTCTCCTACGTGCTGCCGCTTCGCTGGGAGGGGGACCACGGGCTGCCCGAGCTCGCCGCCTATCTGCGCGAGCTGAAGCGGTGGGTCGCAGAGATCGTCGTGGTCGACGGCTCACCGGAGGCGGCTCGCGAGCGCCACCGCCGCTCGCTCGGCGGCGTCTGCCGGCTGATTGCGCCGGACCCGGCCCTCGATTTCGCGATGGGCAAGGTGAACGGCGTGATCACCGGGGTGTTCGCGGCCCGGGGCGAGCTGGTGGTGATCGCGGACGACGACGTGCGCTGGGATCAGGAGTCGCTGGAGCGGGTGGCCGTGCTGCTGGAGGGGGCCCATCTGGTGCGCCCCCAGAACTACTTCCAGCCGCTGCCCTGGCACGCCCGGCTCGACACCGCCCGCACCCTGCTCAACCGCGTGCACACCGGCGACCGGTGGTTCCCGTCGGGGGACTTCCCCGGCACCCTGGCGGTGCGCCGCAGCGCGCTGGTGGCGACCGGCGGCTACGACGGCGACGTCATGTTCGAGAACCTGGAGCTGATGCGGACGATCGCCGCCGCTGGGGGGATCGTGCTCAGTCCGCTTGACCTCTACGTGCGGCGGCTGCCCCCGACCACCTCGCACTACCTCGGCCAGCGGGTGCGCCAGGCCTTCGATGACCTGGGAGTCCCCCCGCGGCTTGCGGCCTTCCTGGCGATCGCTCCCGCCCTGCTGGTGGGAGCCCTTCGCGGGCGCGGTCGCGAGGCCGCGGCGGCGCTCGCGGCCGCCTCGATCGGGCTCGCCGAGGCGGGCCGCCGGCGCGCCTCCGGGCGCCGCCGCTACCCGCTGAGCTCGGCGCTGCTGGCGCCGCTCTGGGTGGCCGAGCGGGCCCTCACCTCGTGGCTCGCGGTGGCGAGCAGGCTGCGCCTCGGAGGCATTCGCTACGCGGGCAGGATCGTCCCCCGCGGGGTCAACAGCCCCCGGGCGCTACGGCGCCGACTGGCCTCGGTCGAGTTGCCGGCTCCCGGGGGCCCTGAAGCCGATCGCCTTGTGGGTGCCGTCGCAGAGGGGATGCAGGCGGGAGCGCCCGCAGCGGCAGAGGGCGATCGTGCGACGTCGTAGCTCCACCGCGGCGCCGTCGGCGTCGATCAGGCTCTCGGCGCCGCGCACCAAGAACGGGCCGTTGGGATAGGCCCTGATCTCCACCGCGCTCACCCGGTCAGGCTGCCCGCAGCAGGGAGGGGGCAAACCGTTTCGGCGCCGGGCCCGCCGGGCAGGCTCGCCCCAATCGCCACCGCGACCAGGATCCGCTTCATCGTCCCGAGGCTGGACGCCGGGCTCGCGGGCGTGAACTTGCGCGACCGCTCCGTTCGGCTCTCTAGGCTGTTCTTCCCCAGAGGCCGGGTTCGCCAGCGGCGGCCTCACACACCTCCCCGATCACAAGTGGCGAGACACGAGACATCCATGCTTCTGCGCGGGCGCCCGCGCACAGAGCGGCGACCCGAGCACGTCACCGAGCAGCGCACGCAGCCGCCGGTGATCGAGCTGCGCCGCGCCTCGAAGATCTACCCGGGCGGGCATGTCGCCCTGGAGCGCGCCAGCCTGCGCGTGGACAGGGGCGAGTTCGTCTTCCTGGTGGGCCCCACCGGCTGCGGGAAGTCCACCCTGATCAAACTGCTGATCCGCGAGCTCGAGCCCACCGAGGGGGAGGTGCTGATCGCGGGCCGCGACATCGCCACGCTCCCGTCTGACCGGATCCCCTACCTCCGCCGCCGGGTCGGCACCGTCTTCCAGGACTTCAAGCTGCTGCCCAGCCGCACCGTCTACGACAACGTCGCCTACGCGCTGCAGGTGATCGGTGCCGGCCGCCGGGAGATCCGCGCCAAGGTGCCCGACGCGCTGCGCCTGGTGGGGCTCGCCGACAAGCTCAACAGCTTTCCTGACCAGCTCTCCGGCGGCGAGCAGCAGCGTCTCTCGGTCGCCCGCGCCTTCGTCAACCACCCGCCGCTGCTGCTGGCCGACGAGCCGACCGGGAACCTGGACCCCGCCACCTCGGTGGGGATCATGCAGCTGCTCTACCGCATCAACCGCACCGGCACCACCGTGCTGGTGGTCACCCACGACCGCGAGATGGTCGACAAGATGCGTCGCCGGGTGATCGGCCTCGACGCGGGGCGGGTCGTCCGCGACCAGGCCGCCGGCATGTACGCCGACGAGGAGTCCACCCGCGAGTTCGCGGCGCGAATGCGGGCCGAGCTCGGCGTCGAGGAAGAGCGCTACTAGGGGGCGGAGCGTGAATCGCGTCATCTTTTTCATCCGTGAGGGACTGAGGGCGCTACGGCGCAGCGCCGCGCCGGGCATCGCCTCGATCGTCACCGTTGCAGTGACGGTGCTGCTGCTGGGAGTGCTGATCCCCGTGCTGCAGGCGACCGGCGGCAAGACCGATGAGGTGCGCGAGCAGGTCGGCCTGCGCGTGTTCATCCACGACGACGCCACCACCGAGGACGTCAACGCCTTGACCGCCCAGCTTCAGGAGATCCCCCATGTGGCGTTGGTGGAGTTCGTCTCCAAGGACCAGGCCCTGGAGATCCTGCGCCAGCGCCTGGAGGCCCAGGACAAGGCGGATCTAACCCAGCAGCTTCCGGGCGCCCGCAACCCGCTGCCCGCCTCCTACAACGTCAAGCCCGACGACCTCGACCACATCGAGTCGATCCGCACCGCGATCACCCCGCCCGGGTCCGACGGCCAGCCCGCACCGATCAGCCCCATCATCGACGAGGTGGCCGACTCCCGCGAGGAGGCCGACTCGATCAAGAGCGTCACCGGTGCGGTCAAGTGGTTCCTGCTGATACTCGCCGGGCTGCTGCTGGTCGCCTCGCTGCTTCTGGTCGGTAACACGATCCGGCTCTCGATCTACGCGCGGCGCCGCGAGGTCGAGGTGATGCGGTTGGTCGGTGCCACCAACTGGTTCATCCGCTGGCCGTTCATGGTCGAGGGGCTGATCTGCGGGGCGATCGGTGGCCTGATCGCCGTCTTCGTGCTCTTCCTGGGCAAGGAAGCGGTGGTCGACCCTCTCGCCGACAGCGTCAACCTGATCTCGGGCGAGCGCACGATCGAGTTCGCCAAGCTGGCCATGGTGCTGCTGGGGGTGGCGATGGCCGTCTCGGCTGCCGGCAGCGGGCTCACCCTGCGGCGCTTCCTGCGCGTCTGAGCGAGTCCAGGCGCGCCCGGCGGTGCGTAGGTCGCCCGGCCGCTAGCGTTCCCGCCCCGTGAGCACCGACAGGCTGATCCGGATATTCATGGTTGCGATCCTGGTGATCGCGGCTTTCTTCGCGGGCCATCTGACCGCCGCGCGCGACGAGGGGGAGCTCAGTGCCGAGGCGCTCGAGGTGATCTCCGACAGCTACTTCCGCGATGTCGATCCCTCGCAGCTGGAAAACGCCTCCGTGCAGGCGATGATCAGGCAGCTTCGGCGGCGCCACGAGGACCGCTTCAGCCACTACTTCTCGCCTCAGGCCTTCGAGCGCTTCCAGCAGGCCACCCACGGCAGCTTCTCCGGCGTCGGCCTGGCGGTCAACCAGGTTCCTCGCGGCCTGCGGGTGGCCACGGTCTACCGCGACGCGCCCGCCGGACGGGCCGGCATCCGCAAGGGCGACATCGTCACCGCGGTCGAGGGCGAGTCGATCGCCGGCGAGAATGCCGAGGCGGCGACCGCGCGGATCAAAGGCCCGCCGGGGTCGAAGGTGACGATCACCGTGCTTCGCCCCGCGACCGAGCAGAGCCGCGACTACGAGCTGACCCGCGCCGAGGTCGAGATCCCCTCGGTCGAGTCCAGCCTGCGCACGGTCAATGGCGCCGAGATCGGCGTGATCCGCCTGCTCACCTTCAGCAAGCGCGGCACCCACGGCGAGCTTCGCAAGGCGGCCGAGCGTCTGCAGGAGCGCGGGGCCGAGGGGTTGCTGATCGACCTGCGGGGCAACGGCGGCGGCCTGCTGACCGAGGCCGTGCTCAGCTCCAGCGTCTTCGTCGAGGACGGGGTGATCGTCTCCACCAAGGGGCGCACCCAGCCCGACGAGACCTTCGAGGCCCGGGGGGACGCCCTGGATCCGGTGCCGATGGTGGTCCTGATCGACGGCGACTCGGCCTCGGCCTCGGAGATCTTCGCCGCGGCGCTGCAGGACGCTGGCCTAGCGCGGCTCGTCGGCGAGCGCTCCTTCGGCAAGGGGGTGTTCCAGGAGGTGATCGAGCTGGACAACGGCGGCGCCCTCGATCTCACCGTCGGCGAGTACCTGACCCGGGACGGCACCTCCCTGGCGGGCAGGGGAGTGAACCCCGAGATCCCCGCCCGCGACCGGCCCGCCACGCAGCCCGACGAGGGCCTGAACAGGGCGCTGGACGCGCTCGCCGCCGAGCTGCAGGGTGGCTGACACACTCGTCGCGGTGATCGCCAAGCGGGGCCGCTTTCTGGTCGGTGAGCCGCTGTTCGACCCCGGGGAGCGGCTGACGCTTGGTGGAGGCAAGCGGGTGCGGCCCGGCGCGCTGGCGCTGCTGCAGCTACGGGGCGGCAGGACCAGGGTGCTGCGCGAGCTGGGTCGGCCCGACCGCGCCGCCGACGTGGTCGAGGCTCTGTTCGCCGACCGCGGGGTGCGACGCGGCTTCGCCCCCGCCGTGGAGGAGGCGGCCGAGACGGCGGTCGCAGCCGCCGGTGGGGAGGGCGACGTCGAGCGCCGCGATCTGACCGAGCTTGCCACCTTCACTGTCGATCCCGCCAGCGCCCACGACTTCGACGACGCGGTCTCGGCCTCGCGCACCTCGAGCGGGATACGCCTGTGGATCCATATCGCCGACGTCGCCGCCCACGTGCGCCCGGGCGGCGCGTTGGAGGCGGAGGCCTACCGGCGGGCCACCTCGACCTACGCCCCCGGAACGGTCGAGCCGATGCTCCCCCATCTCCTCTCCAGCGACGCCTGCAGCCTGGCGCCTGGCGTCGAACGACTCGCGGTCACGGCCGAGCTCGAGATCGGCGAGTCGGGCGAGCCGCGCTCGGCCGGGTTCTACCGCAGCCGGGTGCGCTCGGACGCCCGGCTCGACTACGACCAGCTCGACCGGATCTTCGCCGGCCGCGCCGCCGCTCCGGGCGAGGTGGTCGAGCCGCTGGCGCTGGCGCGGCAGGCGGCGGCGGCCATGACCGGCCGCCGCAAGGGCTCGCTCGAGGTCTCCAGCTACGAGCCGGAGTTTGAGTTCGCCGACCGGCAGGTCGTCGCCGCGCGCTCGGTGGCGCAGACCGAGGCGCACTCGCTGATCGAGCAGCTGATGATCACCACCAACGAGCGCGTCGCCGAGCTGCTCGAGCGCAAGTCGATCCCCGCCCTCTACCGCGTCCACGAGCAGCCAGACCCCGAGCGGATCGCCCGGCTGGTCGAGCAACTCGACGCTCTGGACCTGCCCACGCCGCCGCTGCCGGAGCGGCTCTCACCCACCCAGGCGGGTGCGCTGGCGATCGAGGCGAGTGGCTTGGTCCAGCGCGAGGCCGACAGGCGAGGTCACGGCGGTCAGGCGTATACATCGCTCGTGCTCCGCTCGCTGAAGCAGGCCCGCTACTCCGAGCGCAACCTGGGCCATGCCGGCCTGGGCAGCCCCGCCTACGCCCACTTCACCTCGCCGATCCGCCGCTACCCGGATCTGATCGCGCACCGGGCCCTGCTCTCGGCGGTGGGCGCCGGCGAGCATGCGCCGAAGGCAAGGGGCCTCGCCGAGGCGGCGGCCCACTGCTCGGCGCGCGAGCGCGAGGCGACCAAGCTCGAGCGCCGCGCCGACGACGTCTGTGCGGCGTTCCTGCTGCAGCGCGAGCTAGTGGAGCGCGGGCCCGAGGCCACCTTCGAGGGCGAGATCTCCGGCCTGGTCGGGGCCGGTGCCTTCGTCCGCTTCGGCGGGCAGCTTGCGGATGTGTACGAGGGCTTCCTCCCGGCCCGCCTGATCGGGGGCCGTGAGTACTACGAGCTCGATCCCACCGAGACCAGGCTGATCGGTGCCCGCGACGGCAAGGTGATCCGCTGGGGCGACCCGGTTCGGGTGCGCGTGGACCGGGTGGAGGCCCCGCGCGGGCGGGTCGATCTGGTCCCCGACGATGGGGACGGCCGATGAGCAAGAAGGACAAGAAGAGGGCTCCCGAGCAGGGCGACGTCGCGACCAACCGCCGCGCCCGCCACAAGTTCCAGCTGCTCGAGCGCTTCGAGGCAGGGATCGCCCTGCAGGGCAGCGAGGTCAAGTCCCTGCGCCAGGGCAAGGCCCAGATCAACGAGTCCTACGCGGTAATCGATCGCGGCGAGGTGTGGCTGCGCGGCGCCCACATCCCGCCGTATCTGCCGGCTGCCTCGCAGAACCACGACCCCGATCGGCCCCGCAAGCTGCTCATGCACCGCCGCGAGATCGAGCGGCTGGTCGGCAAGACCGCCGAGCGCGGGCTGACGCTGGTGCCCACCCGGATCTACTTCAAGGGGCCGCGGGCGAAGGTGGAGCTGGCCCTGGCCAAGGGCAAGGAGGGCCGCGACCGCCGCCGCGAGATCCGCGACCGCGACCTGCGCAGAGAGGTCGAGCGCGACTACAAGCAGCGGCTCGGCTGAGCGCGCCCGCCCGCCTGGGCGATGCCGCCCACGGTGGGAAAGCGCATCTGCACGAAGAAGGCACGCACCGTGCGAACATTCCTCGCACCGATGCTTGCTGCAATCGATACAGCGCAGATCCTGGACGACGTCCAGGACTTCATCGCCGACAACCCGATCCCGGTCTACGCGGGCGCGGCGCTGCTGATCCTGCTGCTGGTGGGCTCCCTGTATCTGAGCCGCCGCAGGGGGCGAGACGGCGAGGGCGCCAAGCAGGACGGCGGTAGGCCCCAGCAGAAGCTGAGTCGACGCGAGCGTCGCCGGATCAAGAAGCGCGAGCGCCGCGCCGAGCGCGAGCGCAAGGCTGCCGAGAAGCGCAAGGCCGAGCAGGAGGAGCGCAAGGCCTGGGAGGAGGAGCGAAAGCGCCGTCGCGACGAGCGCGAGGTGCGCAAGATGGAGCGCCGGCGCCGCCGCAGGGAGCGTCGCGCCGGCAAGGCCGCCGTCGTCCACGAGGCCGGGAAGGCCGACGCGGAGAAGGCCGAGCCCGAGAAGGTCGAGGCACAGGCCGAGCGCGAGAAGCCGGATAAGGAACCCGCCCTGGTCGCCCAGGAGACCGAAGGCGCCGAGTCGACCATGCTCGCCGCCGCCCTCGGCCTCAGCGGCGAGGGGGAGTCGGACGGCGAAGGCGAGCCCGCCGAGGAGGATTGGCGGCCGGCCGCCGAGCGCGGCGAGGGCGAGTTGGGGGAGCCCCTCGCCCGCGAGGAGGGGGAGGGCGGCGCGCTCCAGGACCAGATCAATCGCCTCGCCGACGAGGAGCGCGAGCCCGCTTCCCCAGATCAGCCCGGCGCTGAGCAGCTGTCCCCGCAGGGGCCGCCGGAGCTGCCCGACCGTCCGCCCTACGACGCCCCCCCCGACGAGCCTCCGCCGCCCAGCGGCGAGGTCGACCGCCTGGCGGAGAGCCGCCGCGAGGAGATCGCCAAGGAGGAGCAGCGGGTGGAGGTCGAGGCCGAGGCGCGCATGCGCCAGGCCGAGGAGCTTCAGCGCGAGGCTGAGGAGCGGATTCGCCGTGCCGAGCAGGAGACTGAGCAGCTCGTCCAGATGGCGGCCGACCAGGCTCGCCGGCAGGCCGAGCAGGAGGCCCGCGAGGCCGCTGAGCGGCAGGTGCGCGAGGAGGCCGAGCGACTGCGGCGGGAAAGCGAGCAGAGGGCCAGGGAGGAATCCGAGCGTGTGCGCCGCGAGGTGGAGGAGCGCACCCGCGCCGCGATCGAGGACGCTCGCCGAGAGGCTGACGACCGCGTTCGAGAGGCGGCTGAGCGCGCCAGGCGCGAGGGCGAGGAGCGGGCGCGAGACGAGCTGGAAAGCAAGCTCAAGCGGGAGGCGGAGCAGCAGCGCCTTGAGGCGGAGCGCCGGGCGGCCGAGCAGCCCGCAGACGAGCCCGCGCCGATCAGCGCCGATGTCGCGGAGGCGCAGCGCCGCCTCGCCGCCGAGCGCGAGGAGCGCGAGAACGCGGTGAAGGAGGCCTACGCGCGCCTGGAGAGCATCGAGAGCCGGGCCGCCGAGGCCGAGCGTCGAGCCGCCGACGCGGAGCGCCTGGCGCGGCTCAAGGCCGAGGAGGCCGAGCGCGAGCGGCGCCTGCGCGAGGTGCTGGAGCGGGTCGCGCAGGCCGAGCAACGGGCCAAGGAGGCCGAGCATCGTGCACGGGCCGCCGAGGCCGCCGCCGCATCGACGATCGGCTCCGCCGGCGAGGCAACCGGCCTGACCGAGGCCGAGCGGCCCAAGCTGGAGCGCCGCGAGCCGACCGCGCCGCCGGCCCAGCCCGAGACGACCGCCCCGACGCCGGAGGAACCGGAGGAACCGAAGGAGCCCGCGCCCAGCCTGATCGCAGAGTCCGACGAGCCCGACCAGACGGTCGAGGAGGAGGTCGAAGAGGAGGAGGTGGTCGAGGAGGAGCAGCACACGCCCGGACTGATCGGCCGCATCCTCGGCCTCGGAGGTCCCTCCGACGAGGAAGAGGACGAGGAGAAAGAGGAAGAGGCGGAAGAGGCGGAGGCCGAGGCCGAGGAGGTCGAGGAGGAGGAGGAAGAAGAAGAGGAAGAGGACCAGCCCGAGCTCGAGGTGCTCGAGCTCGAGCAGGAGCCCGAGCCCGAGCCGCCGGCCCCGGAGCCCTCAGTGCCCGCCGGGGGGCGCACCGACCTGAACAAGGCGACCTTCGAGGATCTCCGTGACCTTGGCTTCTCGGTCACCCAGGCGACCCGGGTGATCACCTACCGCGAGCGCCAGCAGGGCTTCGAGTCGCTAGACGACCTCACCGAGGTACCCGGCCTCCCGCGTCAGTTCCTGCGCGAGCTGAGCGACAAGGTGATCGTCTCCTGAGCCGAGCGGCTCAGACGTCGTCGAAGTCGCGCTCGAAGTAGGTCTCGGCGACGCCGACCGCGAGCAGCGCGGCCAGGCCCAGGTAGACCGTCGCGACTGCCACCCGGGTGCGCGCGGGGATCCGGTGGAAGGCCTGCGACTCCGGCGTCTTGCGCAGCTTCCACCGCCGCCAGCTCTCCATGCCCCCGAACAGGATCACGAGCAGCAGGATGGGGTTGGGGAAGAAGACGGTCAGCGCGATCAGGCCGGCGAAGCCGACGAACCAGACCCAGGGCGACAGCGCTGCCATCGCCCGGCCGCCGTCCAGCGGCAGCACCGGCAGCAGGTTGAAGAGATTCAGGAAGAACCCGATGTAGGCGAGCGCGCGCCAGAACTCATCGCCGCTGGCGAGCCAGATGCCGAGCGGGACCAGAGTGGCGATCGATCCCAGGATCGGCCCGGCCAGGCCCACTCGTGCCTCGGCGGCGGCGTTCCCTCCCAGCGACTTCGCCGAGATCACCGCGCCGAGGAAGGGAATGAACATCGGCGCCGAGGCCTCGACCCCCTCGCGACGCAGCTGGATCACATGGCCGAGCTCGTGGAGCAGTAGCAACAGGACGAAGCCGACCGCGAAGGGCCAGCCGAAGATCAACTGGTAGGCGGCGATCGAGACCAGCATCGAGGCCGAGGTACTGAACATCTTCACCTTCGAGAGCGCCACCAGGATCAGCTTGAGCTTGGTGCCGAACTTGGCCAGCAGCAACCCCGCCGCGACCAGCGGTCCGACGAGCTTCTTCCAGGGGTTCTCGCCGCGGCCCGAGCCAGGCTGAATCGGGTCCAGGTCGCGCTCCGGGTACGGCTGCGGATACTGGTTCGCTTCCATCGCGATCCACTGTACCCGGGGGCCTTTTTCCGCCCCTAAGGACCGGATCGATCAGCGCGGCTCAGGCCGTGGCCGCGCGGCGCCGCAGCGAGATCGCGGCCAAGGCGATGGCGGCGGCCACGATCGCACCTCCGGCGATCAGCACGCCGGTGTCGTCGCCGGTGGGCTTCAACACCATGTCCGCGACGACCACAAACAGGATCAGGACCTGAACTCGATCGGTGGCGTTGACGCGGCCCAGGCGGCTGCCGAGCTCGGCGTCGTGGATGCCCCGCTCGCCGGCGATCGCGGCGATGCGCTCGCCCTCGGGTTTGAAGTAGAAGAACCCCAGGCCGAACGAGATCGCCCAGCCGGCCAGCCCGATCACGATCCAGAGCTGGTCGAACTCCCAGGGGCCCTCGATCACCACCAGGATGCCGAAGATCAGGCTGCCGAGCGAGGCCGGGATGAACAACCGCGGAGCCAGCCACTCCAGGCTCCTGTGCTGGGCGATCTCCTGCTCGCGGTCGCGCGCGAGCTCGGCGCCGAAAACCACCAGGGCGAGCAGGAAGCTGGCCCCCAGCCAGATGATCACCGCCGTCAGATGCAGCAGGAGGAACAGCTCGTAGAGGCTCATAGGGCTGCGGGATCATCCTCGATTGGGAGGGCAACGTCAACTGCCCGCGGCGCCCCTCCTCCGGGGCCCAGCTACCATTGGTGTCGCACATAGCACGGGGGCGACAGGCTTCGACGTGGTCGCCGTGCGATCGGTTGCAGGTCGAGGTTCCCGGAGGCCTCGTTAAACACCGGGACCAACCAATACGTGCGGACCATGAGTTCGCTCTCGCCGCTTAGCTAGAACCTAAGCAGCGTGCGTCGGCCCTTCCGAGCCCGAGGGAAGGGGTTCCGGCGTCAGAATCGGGCTCACCGCGGCGGCGCGTCCCGACCGCCGGGGGACACCAAAGGGACTTGGCCCTACGGCATCTCCCGCCGGCTGCGGAGGTCATAGGGCGAGATCAAAGCGCCGGCTAAACCTGTAGACGCCATCGCGTTCGGTTCCCGCGGACAAGGGTTCAATTCCCTTCGCCTCCATTCCCCGATGGGCGATTTCGTTTGTGCCGGGTACCCACGGGTACCCGGGTCAAGACCCCACGAGAAGCGAGGGATTTGATCCGATGAGCACAGAGAGCGAGATCCTCGGCATCGCCGGCTCCCTGCGCAGCGGCTCCTTCAACAAGCTGCTGCTCCGCGCCGCGATGGAGGAGGCTCCGGCGGGAATGAGGATCGAGAGCTTCGACCTGGAGCGCATCCCCTTTTACAACGCTGACATCGAGAAGCAGGGCGACCCCGAACCGGTCGTCGATTTCAAGCGGGCGGTCGCCGAGGCCGACGGCCTGCTGGTCGCCGCGCCCGAGTACCAGCACGGCATCCCCGGCGTGCTCAAGAACGCGCTCGACTGGGCCTCCCGCCCGCCCGGCGACTCGCCGCTGAACCGCAAGCCCGTGGCCGCGATGGGCGCCTCACCCGGCATCTCAGGCACGATTCGCGCCCAGCTCCAGCTGCGCCAGACACTCTTCTACAACCGCTGCCGAATCGTCGGCCGTCCCGAGGTCGTGGTGGCCAAGGCCCGCGAGAAGTTCGACGACTACGGCCGGCTCACCGACGATCAGGCCCGCGAGCTGATCGGCGAGCTGCTGGGGAACCTGCAGCGGACGATCGAGGAGCGGCGCGCCGTCGAGGCCGTGGGCGCTCGCTAATCCGACTCAGCCCGCCTGGTCCCGCAGCCACTGATCGGTGACCACGCCGCTCCGCACGCGCTGGGGATGGTCGCCGACCGGGATCCTCGCGATCTCCTGGCGGCTGTCGTAGTGGATCACCGACATCGCGTCGGTGCCGCTCCAGGAGACGTAGCAGTACTCGCGCAGCGTCCAGACGCCGTTCTCGACTCATCTCGTAGACCCGGGCGACGCCGCGG
>CAYZPZ010000010.1:16173-19170 GCA_964480205.1 uncultured Conexibacteraceae bacterium | reverse complement strand
TGCAGGCCGACTGTGACGCCGAGGCCGGTGGCGACGTAGAAGATCCCGAAGATCGCCAGGTCGCGCCAGTGCAGCGCCTGGTCCCAGACCTGCCAGGCCGCCACCCCCAGCATCAGGATCGGCACCACGGTCAGCAGGCCGGTGATGATCCGGTCAGCCGTCTCGTTGGCGACCGGCTCGATCGCCTCCGCCGGCGGGACGCGCGACATCGCAGCGATCTCAGGGGCGCTCTCGCTCATTCGGATGTGAGCTTAGCCGAGGAAGGAGTCCGCAACCTCCCTCTCAGAGGCGGGTTGAACGGGTTGCCACCCTGGGCCTTCCATGACCGCGATCGCCACACAAATCGGAGCTTCACGTCGGCCGATAGCGCTGCTCGCGCTCTGCGCCGCCCTGCTCGGCTGTCTTCCCGCCGCTGAGGCCAAGAAGCGCGCTCGCGGCATCGACGTCTCGCGCTTCCAGGGGACGATCGACTGGGCTCAGGTCGCGGGGTCCGGGATCCGCTTCGCCTTCGTGCAGGCCAGCCGTGGCAACGGCTTCGACTGCGCATTGGTGCCCGAGAGCTGCGGGGCCGACCCCTACTTCGCGTTCAACCGCGACGCCGCCAAGGCCTACGGCATCCGGGTCGGGGCCTACCACCGGGCCTTCGTCTCGGGCCGCACCCTCGCCGAGGCCCAGGCGGACGCCACGATCGAGGCCGACGTCTTCATCGCGCAGGTCGGAGCGCTCAACCGCGGCGAGCTGGTACCGGTGCTGGACGTCGAGACCCCGTTCGTGGGCGTCAACCCGAAGCGGCTGACCGCGTGGATTCGCCGCTGGGTCAAGCGGGTTCGAAAGCGGCTGGGCCGGAAGCCGATGATCTACACCAACGCCTCGAGCTGGGCGCGGACCAAGAACACACGCGAGTTCGCGCGGGCCCGCTACCCGCTGTGGGTGGCGCACTGGGGAGTGCGCAAGCCGCGCGTCCCCGCCCACAACTGGGACCGACGAGGCTGGGCGGTCTGGCAGTGGACCAGCTCGGGCAGCGTGCCGGGGATCAGCGGCCGGGTCGACATGAACCGGCTGCGGGTCGGCCTGCGCAAGCTCACGATCGGTCGCTGACCGGCTCGTCGGCCGCGCGTAGGCGAATCCAGCCGCCGAGCGCCGCGGCGAGCCCGCCGACCGCGGTGGTCACCCCGACCAGGAGGATCGCGGGGTCGGGGAGGTTCGCCTTGGCCTCCTCGCCGTGGATCTCGTGGGCGAGGAGGACGAAGGTCCCGAAGATGACGCCGGCCAGCGCGCCGTTGGGGAGCCCGTTCGCCGAGCCGAGCGTCTGCAACCCGATCGTTACCGCGCCGACCAGCGCGAGCAGCGAAAGGACGATGTAGATGCCCTCGGAGGTGCCGACGAAGAACCCGGTTACAGCGCCGAAGACGGCCGGCAGCACGATCAGCGCCACGATCCGGTCGTTGCGCGAGCGCTCCGAAAGCAGGGGCGGCATTCGCACGGCCCCACCCTATCCCCCGGCTCACCAGGTGTCCACAAATCGCCGGGAGTCTCCGCCGGATTCCCGGGCTCCTCCCGCGGCCGCGATTGTCGACGCGATCAGCTTCCTGGTCTCGGCGGGATCGATCACATCGTCGAGCTCGAACACGGTGGCCGCGTTGAGCGCCTTGGCGCGCTCATGAGCGAGCTCGGTCAGCTCCGCCACACGCCGCTCGCGCTCGGACTCGTCGGCGATCGCCCCCAGCTCGCGTCTCATCCCCAGCCGGACCGCGCCCTCCAGCCCCATCGGGCCGAGCTCGGAGGCCGGCCACCCGACGGTGAGCAGCGGCTCGTGCAGGCTGCCGGCCGCCATCGCCTGCGCCCCGAGCCCATAGGCCTTGCGCAGGATCACCGCCACGAAGGGGACGCGCAGCGCGGCGCCGGTCACGAACAGCCGCGAGCAGTGGCGCACGAGCGCGGTCGCCTCGGCCTCGGGGCCGACCATCATCCCCGGCGTGTCGATCAGCGAGACCAGCGGCAACTCGAAGGCGTCGCAGAGCTGCATGAAGCGGGCGGCCTTGTCGGCGCCGTCGGAGGTGATCGCGCCGGCCAGGTGAATCGGGTTGTTGGCGATGATCCCCAGGGGGCGGCCCTCGATCCGCCCCAGGGCGCTGACCATGCCGGGCGCGAAGCCCTCGCGCAGTAAGGCGACTGATCCGCGGTCGCAGAGGAGCTCGACGATCTTGGTGACGTCATAGGCGCGGCGGCGGCGCTCGGGGATCGCCTCGCGCAGGCGCTCCTGGTCGTGCTCGCGGGCGGCCGGGGTCCGTCCCTGGAAGTAGGCGAGCAGCCGCTTCGCGGCGTCGGTGGCCTCCGCCTCATCGGCGACCGCCACGTCCACCACGCCGTTCGGGACCTGCATCTCCAGGGGCCCGATGCGCTCCGGCTCCACTTTGCCGAGGCCGCCCCCCTCGATCATCGCCGGCCCTCCCATGCCAAGGGAGGAGCTCTCGGTGGCGACGATCAGGTCGGCGGCGCCGGCGATCACCGCATTGCCGGCGAAGCAGGGTCCTGAGACGATCGCGATCCGGGGCACGACCCCCGACAGGCGCGCCCACAGCGCGAAGGCCCGGGTCTCCAGGCCGGAGATGACGTGGTAGTCGGTGTCGCCGGGGCGGCCTCCACCGCCCTCGGCGAAGAACACGGTGGGCAGCCGCATTCGCTCGATCAGCTCGAAGAGGCGGTCCTTTTTGCGGTGGCCGATGAAGCCCTGGGTCCCCGCGAGGACCATGTAGTCGTAGGCGAGCACGGCGCAGGCGGCTCGCTCGCCGAACTGCTCGCCGTTGACCCTGGCCGTGCCCGCGATCAGGCCGTCGGCCGGCGTGCGCTCCAACAGCTCGGCCAAGTCGCGACGTCCGCGCTGAGCGGCGATCGCGAGACCGCCGTACTCGACGAAGCTGCCGGGATCGACCAGGTCGTCGATGTTCTCGCGGGCGGTGCGAGCGCCGGCCGCGTGTCGGCGCTCCACTGCCTCGG
>CAYZPZ010000010.1:1177-16073 GCA_964480205.1 uncultured Conexibacteraceae bacterium | reverse complement strand
GAGGATGCGGACCTCTTCGTCGGGGACGAGGGCACCGAAGAGGACGAGTAGCCGATCGGCGGCGGGTGAGCCCGGCCGAGGCGGCAGGCCATAGGCTCGCCGCGTGATCGCGACGCTTCCGGTGGCCGCGGACCGAGGCTTCGACTTCGCCGACCTCTACGCGCTCGGCCTGCTCGCGGTCGGAGTGGCGCTCCTGATCGCCGTCGGGGTGCTCTCGCGCGAGCGGGAGCGCTCCTTCTCTGCAGCGGTCGTCTATCTGCTGATGGGGGCCGCCTTCTCCCTCGGACTGCAGGGGCTGGGCGCGGACCTGCTCGATCCGCTCGAAGACTCCGAGCTGATCGAGCGGGCGGCGGAGTTCGCCGTGATCGTCGCGCTGTTCTCGGTGGGGATCCGCCTCGACCGCCCACTCAGCTGGCGCGAGTGGGCCTCGACGATTCGCCTGATTGGGATCGCGATGCCCCTGACGATCGCGGGGATCGCGGTGTTCGCCCATCTGGTCATGGGTCTGCCCTGGGGCGTGGCGATCGTGTTGGGGGCGGTCCTCTCGCCGACCGACCCCGTCCTCGCCGGCGACGTTCAGGTCGGCCCGCCCGGCGAGCAGACGGAGCGGGAGCCGCGGTTCGCACTCACCTCCGAGGCCGGTCTCAACGACGGGCTGGCCTTTCCCTTCGTCTTCCTTGGCTTGTTCATCGCCGAGCCGGGCGGGGGGTGGCTGGAGGAGTGGCTGTTGGCGGACGTGCTCTACGCGATCACGCTTGGAGTGGCGATCGGCGCGGTGGCGGGCTGGGGCCTGGGCGCGGCGACGGCCGAGCTTCGACGCAGGGAGTGGCTGCTGGCCGAGTACGACGGGTGGCTGGCGATTGCGGGCGTGCTGGCGATCTACGGGGCGACCGAGGTGGTCGGCGCCTACGGGTTCCTCGCCGCCTTCACCGGCGGGTTGGCCTTCCGGCGCCGCGAGCGCGGCCACGAGTACCACGGGCGCGTGCACGAGGGGGCCGAGACGGTGGAGAAGCTGACAGAGCTCGCTCTGGTCCTGCTGCTGGGCAGCACCGTGACGATCGCTGGCCTTGCCGAGCCCGGGATAACCGGCTGGCTGCTGGCCGCCGTGCTGCTGTTGGCGATCCGCCCCGCCGTGGTTGCGATCGCGATGCTCGGCAGCCGGGTCTCCGGTCTCGAGAGACTGTTCATCGGCTGGTTCGGCGTACGCGGGATCGGCTCCTTCTACTACGTCGCCGTCGCGATCGGAGCCGGGGTCCTGAGCGGCTCCGACGCCTTGATCGTCTACTGGACCGTGATCGTCTGCACCGGCCTCTCGATCATCGCCCACGGCCTGACGGCCACACCGGCAGCGCGCAAACTGGGGCTATAACGGCATCCGCCAGCCCGCTCGGTGGCGCTCAGCGGAGCTTGACAAGGACCGTCTCGATCGACGAATTGCCGGCCGGGTCGGTGAAGACCAGCTGGATCTTCGCTCGCGCGCGGCCACCGCGGCGCACCGCCTTACGGAGCAGGCGCCGCTTCTTCTTCCCCTTCAGCACCAGCTTCATCGTCACCGAGCCGCCGGCCGGGATCTCGGCGCTCGCGGCCCTCAGCTTCAAGCGCCGCTTTCGCTTGGCGCTGACGGAGGCGAGCGTCGCACCCGAAGCAGCCTTGACGATCACCACCCCGGTCGCGATCGTGGAGCAGCGCTCGTTGCAGCCGACCGCGACGCGGATCGCCTTGCCGGCCTTCTGCCTCCGCTCCGCCGAGAGCCACGCATGCGGTGCGGCGCGGTCGGGTGGCGGGGGACTGAGGCTCGTCGGCGGTGGCGGCGGAGGCGGGGACGTGCCCCCGGTCTCGATCACGAAGGGGCCGAGGTGAGAGGGCGCGCTCCAGTTGCCCGCGTTGTCGCGGGTGCGCAGGTGGAACCAGTGGCTATCGCCGTCAGCCAGGGGCGGGCTGGTGGCACTGGTGGCGTTCTGCTCAGCCTCCTTGGTCTGATCAGGGACGGTGCTCGGCGAAGTCGTCCACGCGTAGGAGAACCCGTCGACCCCGGAGACGGCGTCGAAGGCGCCGGTGAAACCTACCTGGACGGTGTTGTCGCTGGAGGGGACACCGGGCTCGTGTGAGGTGCTGGAGAGGGATGGGTTCGTGGGTGCGGTGGCGTCCACGGTAAAGCTGCGGCTGGCGGCGGGTCCGACGTTGTCCGCCGGATCCGTCGCTCTCACCTCGAAGGTATGGGGGCCGTCCCCGAGCTGCGACGCGGGAGTGTGGCTCGCGTCGGGACCGGAGCAGGCGCCGAAGACTGCGGAGTCGAACCGGCACTCGAAGGTGGAGCCTCCCTCGTTCGAGGAGAAGGCGAATGTGGGGGTTGAGTCGTTGGTGAACCCCGACGGGCCTGAGGTGATCGTCGTCTCCGGCGGAGTCGTGTCCCCGCTCGCCGGCTGCCCGCCGCTGCCGACCACGTTCTCGTGCGGGAGCCCGTGGGCGGTCTCCAGCTCGAACACCCTCGCGGCGGCGGCTGATCTCAGAGTGGAGTCAGCGATCCGCGAGTAAACGCCGGGGGCGTTGGGCTGCGCGCAGCCGTAGCCCCAGCTCGTGATCCCCACCAAGCGGTAGCCGCCCCCCGCGAGCGGCGATTGCATCGGTCCGCCGCTGTCGCCCTGGCATGTATCCACCTCGCCGCTGAGGTAGCCGGCGCACACCATCGTCACCGGGTCGAACTCGCTGCCGTAGACGCTGCTCGAGCCGCAGGTCGAGTCGGCGATGATCGGCACGCTCGCCGCGCGCAGGCTGTCCACGGTGGCCCCGCCCTCGACGGTCGCGCCCCAGCCGCTGATCTCCACCATCACCCCCGGCGCCCACACGGCCCCCTCGTCGGATCCGGCGATGTCGATCGTCTGCTGCGAGGAGGGTGATTGCAAGACCAGATAACCGACGTCGTACTCCAAGGTGAAGTTGTCGAAGTTCGAGTGATAGGAGACGTCCTGGACCGCGTGCTCCGCGCCGGCGCTCGAGTTCGAGAGCGTCGTCCTGCCAAGGACGACGCTGATGTCGTTGGGGTCGATTCGCGTGGTGCCGTCCCCGCCCGGGTCGCTCGGCTTGCACGTGGTTCCACCGCCACCGGTGCAGTCGGGGTCGCTGTCGTACAGGCAGTGCGCCGCCGTGATCACGATCGAGGCGGTGACGAGCGAGCCGCCGCAGAACTGGCGCTGGTGCGCGTTGTACCCCGGGTACTGATCCGTGCTGAAGGCCAGGGCCCCCTGCCATGGGTACTGCTCGATCGAGGCCGAGGAGCCGCCGACGACGCGGGGCTCGAGCGACTGGCCGCCGGCCGAGGGCGCAGTCGCCGCCAGCGCGGCCGCGAACAGGCCCGCCAGCGCAACTGCTCCGATCCTCCTCCCCATTGGCCGCAATTGTGGCAGCCTCAGGCCGCGCTGTGGCCCGACAGTTTCCATCCGCGACGCCGGGCCCGGCTGGGGCCCCTCGTCACGTCGGTCAGGGAGAGGCGTCCGCCGCCTCGTGGGCCTCGTCAAGGTCGGTGTACATGGTCATCTTCGTTATGGCGCCGTCGCGCACCTCGTACAGGAGCGCGTAGCGGGCCTCGACCTCCGTCCCGCTTCCCTTGCCGCGGCCACGCTGGGTGCTCACCACCAGCACCTTGTCGCCGAGGTCGCGCATCTGCTCGAGCTCCTCGGACCACTCCTCGAACGCGCCGAGCCAGGCGCCGACGATCCGGTTGAGCTCGTCGCGGCCCTGACCGATGCCGCCGTCGATTCGGCGGGAGGCGTCTACCACGACGTCCGGGTGGAAGCAGTCAGTGGCGGCGGCGGCGTCGCCGCGGTGAAACGCGTCGTACATCCGTCGCACGATGTCGATGCTCTGCTCGGCCATCCTTCCCCGCTGCTCGCGCCGGAGCTGAAATCGGGGCGACAGCCCGGCGGCTTCGAGGGCCGCGGCATGACTGTCAAACGGTTGCCATCTGAGGATCTTGCCGTCCCGAAACCAGATGGCCGCCGCGCTCTCTCCCTCGTGAGCGACTTCACCCGACTCCATCCACCGGACTTCGGTTCTCCCAAGTCCGACAACAGTGTCGCCTTCGTCTACGAAACGGTCGGGGATGATGCGCGGCTGCACGTTTTCGAAGCCCGCTTCGAACCAATCGCGTGCTTCGTCGTGGCCGCGCAACCGGGGGCCGGCCGGCGCCTGCAGCTCAACCTCGGGATCGAGCAACGAGAGGAACTCGGCAACGTCGCCCCGCTCATTGAACAGCTCGACCCATCGCCGTGCGACCTTCACGTTCTCCTGCGACATCGTCCGCGCAGTATCTCCCTACTCCGACAGCCCGGCGGCTTCGAGCGCGTCACCGCGGCTGTCGAAGGCGACGTGCCGGACCAGCCTTCCGTCTCGCAGCGCCCAGAGAGACGCAAAGGAGACGTGCACATCGACGCCGCTCTCGCGGCCCGTCCCCGACGCCTCGAGGACGACCACTACCTGTTCGCCGGCGGGGATCATCTCCTGGACCTCATAGCGAAGATTCGGGAACGCATCCGCCAGCTTCGCGACGAAGCGCCTGAAGCCATCACGCCCGTGGTAGGTCTCCGCGCCGGGGAGCGACTCCAGCTCCCGGAATTCGATCTCGGGGTCCAGCGTGGACACGACCGGCTCGATGTCACCCCGATTGAAGGCGGAATAGAGATTCCGCACGAGTTGCACGTTCTCCTCCGACATCGCCCGCGCAGTATCTCGTCAGCTGCCGGCTAATCGCAACCAGTGAGGAGGCAGATAACCGCCTGAATCGCGGCGGGGACAACGGGGGCGACGGGGACAGGAAGCGCCGCTAGTTGACCGACCCAGGTAGCGAGCGACCACAGGGGTGACACGGAGGAACGCCCGAGCACCCTCTACAAGTGGCTTCCGCGTAAATCGGGGCGACTGGATTTGAACCAGCGACCTTTCGGCCCCCAGCCGAATGCGCTACCAGACTGCGCCACGCCCCGAGGGGTCTGCGACGGCTCCGCGGAGCCGCCTATGTAGCGGCATCTTCGCACCGACAGACGCCAAGCGGGCGACCGGACTTGAACCGGCTCCGCGACCTTGGAAGGGTCGAATGCAACCAATTACACCTCGCCCGCGCCCGCTCGATTATAGATTCGGCCCGCGGCAGCCCTGGCGTCGCAGCCGGTCGCGCCGAGCCGGCGAGGCTACGATTCCTGACAGGGGCACTGGCCAAATTGGCTAAGGCACCGGCCTCCAAAGTCGGCGATTCCAGGTTCGAGTCCTGGGTGCCCCGCTTCGAGCCGCCTGTGGCGCTGCGGAACGCTCCTAGAATCGTGAGGTGCCGCGGGCGTGGTGAAACTGGAAAACACGCTGGCTTTAGGTGCCAGTGCTCGAAAGAGCTTGGGGGTTCGAGTCCCTCCGCCCGCACCTCCCCGTCTCGAAACCACACTTTTCGCGTAGCGCGCGTCCCGCGGAGAACATAGACTTGCCCGCCTATGGAAGCGGGAGCGATCCGTCCCGGATACGAGCTCTGGCGGCCGAACAGGGAGAAGCCTGAGGCGAAGAGCGCCCGTGCGCTCGTCGTCTTCCTGCTCCTGGTCACCGCCGGGATCTCGTTCATCATCACCTTCGGCGGCTGGGAGCGGCTGGAGGGCGGCCAGATCTTCGCGGTCGGCTACATCGCGCTCTATCTGCTCTTCGCCTTCCTGGTCGCGCGCTGGAACCGCGGCGTCCTGCCCGTCGCCTCGGCGCTGGCGATCATCCTGGCGATCTTCGCCGGCATCGCCGCGCCCGCCTGGTTCGACCGCGCCAAGGAGGGGCTCGACAGCCCCCTGCTGCCCGAGGAGCTGCTCGGCCTGCTCACCCTCCTGCTCGTGCCGCTGCAGGTGATCCTGATCGCGGTCTCGATGGTCGCCTTCAACCAGGAGTGGCACGTCGAGGAAGAGCGCCCGATCGGCGAGGAGATCTAAGCCGGCTCAGAAGAGCTGGAGCGGGGGCTCCAGCAGATGCGGACCGTCCTGCCGCACGTCGTTGACCGCCTCGGATACCTCCGTTACGGCCAGCTCCTCGGTCGGCGCAAGCAACTCGAGCAGCTCGGCCTCTCCCGCCTCCGGATCGAGCCAGCGCTCCTCGGCGGACCGCTCGAGGATCACCGGCATCCGGTCGTGGATCGGGGCGACCACTTCGCTCGGCGGGCAGGTTGCGATCGCGCAGGAATGCAGCTCCGATCGGCCGGAGCGGTTGGCGCGCGCCCAGAGCCCGGCGAAGGCGAAGGGCGAGCGATCCGGTCGGCTGATCCAGACCGGACGCTTGCCGGTCTCGGTCGCCCGCCACTCGTAGAAGCCGTCGGCGACCACCAGGCAACGGAAGCCGCCGACGAAGGCGTCGCGGAAGGCCGGGGCCTCGGCCAGCGTCTCCGCCCGCGCGTTGATCAGCAGCCGGTCGAAGGAGTCCGGATCCGCGTAGTGCGGGATCAGCCCCCAGCGCAGCCGCCCGGGCTCGCGGCCGCCCTCGCGGCCCCGCCTCACGGCCAGCACCGCGTCGGTGGGGGCGATGTTGAAGCGCGGCCGCTCGTCGATCTCGACCGACTCGGCGAGGTCGAAGCGGAAGCGCAGAAGCCGTGGATCGGGATCGGTGAGCGTGAAGCGCCCGCACATGGCCGCAAGGGTGGCAGGTGAAGCCGATGAGGTGCCGGAGGTGGGATTCGAACCCACACGCCCCGAAGGGCACGGCATTTTGAGTGCCGCGAGTCTGCCGTTCCTCCACTCCGGCCGGCCACTCGAACGATAGCCCTGCCCGGGGGCGATAATCGGGTCTCATGGACGAAGCGGGACGCATGGAGCTGATCCGGGAGCTGTGCTCGATCGAGGGGCGCGGGCCCGGGACCGATGCGGAGCGCCGCGCCGCGAACCTGCTCGCCGAACGGCTGCGCACCATCGGCCGCCGCGCCGAGGTCGAGCCGACCTACGTGCATCCCCAGTACGCCGTGGTCCACGCCGTCCACGTGGCGATCGCACTCGCGGGGAGCATCGTCGCCGCGGTCGCCGAGCCCGCGATCGGCTTCGGCCTGGTGCTGGCCGCGGCCACCTCCACCTACCTCGACCTCAACGGCCGCCTCTACCTGGTCCGCCGGCTCTTCTTCCGCCGCGGCTCCCAGAACCTGATCTCCCCAGGAGACAATCCAAATGCCCCGCTCCGGGTCGTCCTGGTCGCCCACTACGACGCCGCCCGGACCGGCTACGTGTTCGGCGGGCGCTCTCTGCGCCTGGCGCGGGGCCTGTCGGAGCGCGCCCGCCTCCTCCTCGGCCCCTGGCGGCTGATCTTCTGGGGCGGGATGGCCCCGCTCCTGCCGATCCTCGGTGCGCGCATGGCGGGCGTCGAGGCCCAGTGGCTCTCGGTCCTGCAGCTCCTACCCACGGTCCTTCTGATCGTCGCCGGCTTCCTTCTCGTCGACATCGCCCTGTCGAAGATCGTCCCCGGCGCCTACGGCAACGCCTCGGGCGTCGCCGCGGTGCTGTCGGCCGCCGAACGGCTGCGAGACGAACGCCCAGCGAACCTCGACCTCTGGGTTCTGCTCGCCGGCGCCAACGGGTGCCTCGGCGAAGGAATGCGCGCCTGGGTTCGAGCCAACCGCAAGCAGCTCGACCGCGACCGCACAGTGATCGTCAGCGTCAGCTCGGTCTCCTACGGCTCCGTCCATTACACAACGAGCGAGGGAGCCGTGATCAGCGTTCCCATGGACCCTGAGCTGATCGAGCTCTGCGAGGCCCTGGCCGCCGCCAACGATCCCGCCGCCGGCCGCCCGATCCGTCTGCCGGCGCTGACCGACGCATTGCTGGCTCGCGTCGGCGGGATGCGCGCGATCTCGATCCTGGGCTTGGACGACGGGCTGCCGGCCCCCTGGCACCGCACGCACGAGGACATCCCCGACCGCGTCAATCCCAGCTCGCTCATGCACGCGACGGATTTCGTCTGCAATCTGGTCGGGCTCCTGGACCGATCCGCCGGCCGTGCCACCGCGGCCGCACCCGCCGAGCGACCGGCCGCTGCCGAGGCCCAGCCCGAGCCGCGGTGATATGAGTCGGGCCGTGGAGAAGCTCTGGGAGCCGTCGGCGGAGGCGATCGAGCGCTCGCAGATGACCGCGTACATGCGCTGGCTCGCCGCCGAGCGCGGCGTCGAGGCCGGCGACTACGAGTCGCTGTGGCGCTGGTCGGTCGAGAACCTCGAGGACTTCTGGCAGTCGATCTGGGACTACTTCGACGTCCAGTCCTCCGGCCAGTGGTCGAAGGTGCTGGCCGAGCGGACCATGCCCGGCGCTCGCTGGTTCGAGGGCGCCGAGCTCAACTACGCCGAGCACATCTTCCGCGGCAAGGACGACGGTGAGGTGGCCGTCCTCCACGCCTCGGAGCTGCGCGAGCTCGGTGAGATCAGCTGGGGCGAGCTGCGCGCTCAGGTGGCGCAGGTCGCGGCGGGCCTGCGTTCACTCGGGGTGGAGCGCGGCGACCGCATCGCCGCGTACCTGCCCAACGGCTCCGAGGCGCTGATCGCCTTCCTCGCCACCGCCAGCGTCGGCGCGATCTGGTCGAGCTGCTCGCCCGACTTCGGGCCCGGCAGCGTCGTCGACCGCTTCGCCCAGATCGAGCCCAAGGTCCTGTTCGCGGTCGACGGCTACCGCTACGGCGGCAAGGACTTCGACCGCCTCGAGGCGGTGGCGGAGATCGCGGGCCAGATCCCGGGTCTGGAGCGGATCGTGGTAGTCCCCTACCTGAGCGACTCGCCCGAGCTGGGGGCGCTCGGAGGCGCCGCGAACGGGGACGGGGCGGGAGCCCACAGCTCGCCGATGCGCTGGGACGAGCTCACCGGCCTGGGTGACGGCGCCGAGCTCCGCTTCGAGCGCGTCCCATTCGACCACCCCCTCTGGGTCCTCTACTCCTCGGGAACCACCGGCCTGCCCAAGGCGATCGTCCAGGGCCACGGCGGAATCCTGCTCGAGCACCTGAAGAAGCTCAACCTCCACGTCGACGCCCAGCCGGGCGACCGCGTCTTCTGGTTCACCACCACCGGCTGGATGATGTGGAACTTCCTCGTCTCCGCGCTGCTCTCCCCCGCCTCGATCGTCCTCTACGACGGCAGCCCGGGCCACCCCGACATGGGCGTCCTCTGGGACCTCGCCGAGCGCACGAAGATGACCTGCTTCGGCACCAGCGCCAGCTACATCGCCGGATGCATGAAGGCCGAGGTCGAGCCGAGCGCCGGCCGCGACCTCTCGGCGCTGCGCGCGGTCGGCTCCACCGGCTCCCCCCTCTCCCCGGAGGGCTTCGAGTGGATCTACGAGCACGTCGGTCGCGACACCTGGCTGTTCTCGACCAGCGGCGGCACCGACGTCTGCACCGCCTTCGTCGGCGGGGTGCCGATCCTGCCCGTGTATCGCGGCGAGCTGCAGGCGCGCGCGCTCGGCGCCAAGGTCGAGGCCTTCGATGAGAACGGCAACTCGGTCACCGGCGAGGTCGGCGAACTGGTGCTGACCGAGCCGATGCCCTCGATGCCGGTCTTCTTCTGGGGCGATCAGGACGGCAGCCGCTACCGGGCCAGCTACTTCGAGCACTATCCGGGCGTCTGGCGCCACGGCGACTGGATCGAGATCACCTCGCGCGGCACCGCGGTCATCTACGGGCGCTCGGACTCGACCATCAACCGCCAGGGCGTGCGGATGGGGACCAGCGAGATCTACCGCGCCGTACAGGCGGTCCCCGAGGTCCTCGACGCCCTGGTCGTGGATGTGCCCCGGGAGGGCAGCGAGGGCTGGATGCCGCTGTTCGTGGTGCTGCGCGAGGATGCCGAGCTGGACGAGCGGCTGGAGGGCGAGGTCAAGCGCCGCATCCGGGAGCAGTGCTCGCCGCGCCACGTGCCCAACGAGATCTTCGCCATCACCGAGGTGCCGCGCACGCTGAGTGGCAAGGTGCTCGAGGTGCCCGTAAAGCGGATCCTGATGGGCGAACCACCCGACAAGGCCGCCAGCCGCGACTCGCTCGCCAATCCCGAGGCGCTCGACTACTTCGTCGAGCTCGCCGAGCGCGTCTAGACCGGCGTCACCGGGTTCCGGCGCTCGGCGAAACCCCGGTCCTTGCCCTCGGCCAAGGCGAAGCGCCGCACCAGCTCCGAGCGCAGCGCGTCCGGCTCGATCACCGCGTCCACAACCAGCTCGGAGGCGAGATGGAGGATGTCGATGTCCTCGGAGTACTCCCGGCGCTTCTCCGCCACGAAGCGCTCCCGCTCGTCGGGGTCATCGATCTTCTCGATCTGGTTGAAGAAGACCGCGTTGATCGCCGCCTCGGGGCCCATCACGGCGATTTGGGCCTGGGGGAAGGCCAGGCAGGAGTCGGGCTCGAAGGCGGGCCCGGCCATCGCGTAGAGCCCGGCGCCGTAGGCCTTGCGCAGGATCACAGAGAGCTTCGGCACCGTCGCCTCGGAGACGGCGCTGATCATCTTGGCGCCATGGCGGATGATCCCCTGGCGTTCGACCTCCGTGCCGATCATGAACCCCGGGACGTCGGCGAGGAAGAGCAGCGGCACGCTGAAGGCGTTGCAGGTCCAGATGAAGCGGGCCGCCTTGTCGGCGGAGTCGACGAACAGGACGCCCCCCTTCACCTTGGGCTGGTTGGCGACGATCCCGATCACGCGGCCCTCCAGCCTCGCGTAGCCCACCACCAGCTCCTTCGCCCAGCGCTCTTGGACCTCGAGGAAGGAGCCGGCGTCGACCACCGAGTCGATCAGCTCGGTGACGTCGAACGCCTCCTTTTCGCCCTCGGGCACGATCTGCGAGGGGGTCCGCTCGCCGGCGGGCTCCGCCGGGGGGGCGGGCGGCGGGGTCTGGCGCCAGTTCGTGGGCATGTAGGAGAGATAGCGGCGACCCAGCTCGAGCGCGTCGGCGTCGGAGTCGCAGAGGAAATGCCCGCAGCCCGAGCGAGAGGTGTGCATCCGAGCGCCCCCCATCTCCTCGAGCGAGACTCTCTCCCCGATCACCATCTGGGCCATGCGCGGCGATCCCAGGTACATCGAGGCGTTTCCGTCACGCATGATCACCGCATCGCAGAAGGCGGGGATGTAGGCGCCTCCGGCCGCGCTGGGGCCGAACAGCAGGCAGAGCTGGGGCACCTGTCCCGAGAGCCGCACCTGCGTGTGAAAGATCCGACCGGCTCCGCGACGGCCCGGGAACATCCGCACCTGATCGGTGATGCGCGCGCCCGCGGAGTCGACCAGGTAGATCATCGGAATCTGCTGGCGCAGGGCGCGCTCCTGGATGCGGAGGATCTTCTCCACCGTCTTCGGGCCCCAGGAGCCCGCCTTCACCGCGGGGTCGTTGGCCATCAGCGCGACCGGGCGCCCGCCCACCGTTCCCATCCCGGTGACTACTCCGTCGGCCCCCAGTCCCTCATGCTCCCAGTTGGCGAGCAGGGCCTCCTCGACGAAGGTATCGGGGTCCAGCAGCGAGGCGACGCGCTCGCGGACGGGGAGCTTCTGCTGCTCGGCGACCTTGCGGCGGTGGCGTTCAGGCCCCCCCTGCAGGGCGGTGTCGAGAGCCGCGCGGATCTCGGTCATCTACGCGGAGGGCCTGGGTGCTCCACCCTCAGGAGCGAACCTTGCGGGCGCGGCGCCGCTTTCCCTGGGTCGGCGCCTTCTGGGTCTTCTCCTCGTCGCCGGATTCGACCTCGAGTTGCTCCTGCTCGAGCTGCTCGTCAGGGGCGTCGCCCTCCGCGAACTCCTCGGCCTCATAGCCTTCGAGCTCCTCCGAGCCCTCGGCGCCATCCTCCCGCGCGGCTGGATCGAACTCATCGGGTCGCTCGAACGGATCGGCACCCTCGGGCGGCCGGTGGTCCCGCACGGCGGCCTCCAGGTTGGCAGCCAGGACCTCGGTATCGGCGAGCACCTCGTCGCGCCGCCGCACCAGGTCGCTGATCACCGCCTCGACGTCCTCCCGCCGGCGGCTGCCCTCCTCGACGATGCGGCGGGCCTGAGCCTCTGCGTCGGAGATCGTCTCGCGCGCCTCCTCCTCCGAGCGAGCGCGCTCCGCGGCCGCCTCCTGCTCGGCGGTCTTGCGGGTCTGCTCGGCGTAGGCGTCGGCGCTACCGCGGGTCTCGGTCGAGTAAGCGTCGGCCTCCTTGCGGGTCTTCTCGGCCTCCGCGTTGGCGGCGCTGACCGTCTCCCGAGCCTCCTGCTCGGCCTCGGAGCGGATCTGCTGGGCGCTCTCCTCGGCCTGAGCCAGGATCGCCCCGGTGCGCTCGCCCACTCTCTCCAGCTCGCGCTTGACGGTCTCGGATCGGGATTCGTCCCCCCCTCCCGTCTCCAGCCAGTCGGCAAGCCGAGCCAGGAACTTCTCCACCTCGTGCTTGTCGTAGCCGCGTCGGGCCGAGGGAAAGGTCGCGTTGCGGATTCGGTCCAAACTGGTTTGATCGACGCTCATGCTCAGGAGGCTCCTTCCTGCATCCGCGGTCTAGGTGCCCGGGTCCACCGGAACCGGCTTCTCACCGGAGTAATCGTAGAACCCCTTGCCCGACTTGCGGCCAAAATCGCCTGCATCGACCATCTTCCGCAGGGTCTCGGGCGCGGCGAACCGGTCCTCGCCGTAGGCGTCCGCCATCACCCCGGCGATCGAGGCGAGCGTGTCCAGCCCCACGAAGTCCGCCAGGGTCAGCGGGCCCATCGGATGACTGGCGCCGGCCATCATCCCGCTGTCGATGTCCGAGATCGAGCCGACGCCCTGCTCCAGGGCCCGGATCGCATCGAGCATGTAGGGGACCAGCAGGCGATTGACGATGAAGCCGCGGTTGTCGCGGGCGGCGACCGTGGTCTTGCCGAGCTGCCTGCCGACCTCGAAGCCCAGCTCGTAGGCCTGATCTGAGGTCTGCTCGGCCTTGACCACCTCCAGCAGCGGCATCACCTGCGGGGGGTTGAAGAAGTGCAACCCGAGGAAGCTCTCCGGGCGCTTGGTCTTCTCCGCCTGAGCGGCGACGGGCAGCGAAGAGGTGTTGGTCGCGAACACGGCGCCGTCCTTGACGCTTTTATCGACCTCGCCCCACATCTCGAGCTTGCGGTCGAGGTCCTCGTCGATCGCCTCGATCACCAGGTCGCAGCCGGCGAGCTCACCGTAGTCGAGCGTCCCGTTGATCCGACCGAGAACCGCGTCGGCGTCGGGTTGCTCGAGCTTGCCCTTCTGCACGGCCTTGCCGAGCTGCTTTTCGATCTTCGCCATGCCCTTGTCGAGCCGCTCCCGCTCGATCTCGCGGACGACAATGTCCCAGCCATTCTGGGCGCAGATCTGGGCGATTCCGTGTCCCATCAGGCCGCAGCCGACGACCCCGACCTTGCTGATCTCCATACTTGGCTCTCCTCCCGGAGTGGTTGAATGACGGGCGGGGAGCCTAGCGAGCGCCCGCGTGGGCGGCGCGGTCCCCCGCTAGTCTGCGGCGTTCCGGGGAACGAGCGGATCCGGCGCTCCACTTGCGTCGGGGGTGTGTTGGAGGCGTAATGCGGACGAGCGAGATCGGCAGGGTGAGCCAGGCTGTGGCGGCGTGGACGGTCGCGATCGCGGTCTCGCTGGCGCTGCTCGCCGCCGAGCGCGCCGAGGCCGCCCCCGCCGGCAGCGGCAAGTCGAAGCTGACCAAGAAGGAGCGCAAGCAGCAGCGCCTGAAGAAGCTGCGGCGCGAGAACCGCAAGCAGAAGCGCCCGAACATCATCGTCGTGATGACCGATGACCAGGACGACTCAATGGTGGGGCTGCCCCGAACGCTGCGGCTGATCGGCGCGAAGGGGACCACCTTCCGCAACAGCTACGTCTCCTTCCCCCTCTGCTGCCCCAGCCGGGCCACCTTCCTCACCGGCCAGTACGCGCACAACCACGGCGTGTGGTCCACCGAGCTACCCAACGCCTACAACGGCCTCAACCACGGGCACACGCTGGCGGTCTGGCTGCGCAAGGCCCGCTATCGCACCGGCATGGTCGGCAAGTACCTGAACGGCTACGGCAAGAACGACGGCATCCCCGAGGGCAAGCCCGACACCAAGCAGATCCCCAAGGGCTGGCATGAGTGGTACGCCCTCACCGCCGGCACCGACCAGAAGCGTCACCGCTTCAAGCTCAACGAGAACGGCGACATCAACAAGTACGGCAAGGGCAGGCGCAATTACGTCACCGACGTTCTCAACCGCAAGGCGGTGAAGTTCGTGAAGCGCCACGCCCCGCGGAAGAAGCCGTTCTTCCTCTGGTTCAACCCGACCGCGCCGCACGGGGAGGCCAGGCTGCCTCCGTGGTCGGTCCGCAACCCCAGGCCTGCCCGCCGGCACCTCGGCGTCTTCGGGACGGCCCTGCGCCCACGCACCGCCAACTTCAACGAGGCCGACGTCTCCGACAAGCCGGGCTTCGTCGCCGGTCAGGGCCGGTTCGGGCCCGCAGAGATCGCGGAGATGGACCGGCGCTACCGCAGCCGGATCGAAAGCCTGCTCTCCGTGGACGAGGGGGTGAAGAAGCTCGTCAAGCACCTGCGCAAGGCGAAGGACATGCGCAAGACCTACATCGTCTTCACCTCGGACCACGGCCTGGCCCTGGGCGCCCATCGGCTGCTCTACAAGAACTATCTCTACGAGGAGGACCTGCGGGTGCCACTGATCATCAAGGGCCCGCGCTTCCCGAAGGGAGCCGTGCGGGACCAATTCGTCAGCAACCTCGACCTCGCCCCCACCATCGTCGAGCTGACGGGTGTCGCCCCGAGCTTGGTCATGGACGGGCGGTCGCTGCTGGGGCCGGCGAACAGCGGCGCCGTCGGGCTCGGTCGCGAGCTGCTGTTCGAGCGCGCCGCCGGCGCCCCCGGGGTCAACGAGCGGGGGATCCGCTCGGGGAGGTGGGTCTACATCGACCGCATC
>CAYZPZ010000010.1:0-1077 GCA_964480205.1 uncultured Conexibacteraceae bacterium | reverse complement strand
GTCGCGACCTCCCCAGTCTCCACCTGATCGGTGTAGCGGAACTCCTCGAACACCTGGGCGACGGTCCCGAGCAGAGCCCCTACCGCCTGCCGGCCCTCGTACGGCTTGAACACGGCGGGGCTGCGGAAGACGACCCCCTCGGCGAGGATCTCGTCGATCGCCGAGAAGTCCTTGGACTCCGCGGCGCTCCGGAAGCGGTCGCTCTTCACCGCTCCTCCCGGTGCCAGTCGACCCCGCCCGCGGTGAGAACGTGCGCCCCGAGGGGGCGGCCGAGCAGCTTCTGGGCCTCGGCCGAGGCGGCGACGAGCCGCTCCAGGTCGACTCCGGTCTCCACACCCATCTCATGCAGCATCGAGACCAGATCCTCGGTGGCGATGTTGCCGGTGGCGCCCGGGGGGACCGGGCAGCCGCCCAGCTCACCGAAGGAGCTCTCGAAGGAGTCCACCCCCCGCTCCAGGGCCGCCAACACGTTGGCCAGGCCCTGGCCACGGGTGTTGTGGAAGTGGGCGGTCAGCTCCACCCCCTCCAGCTCGGCGCGGGCACGCTCGAAGAACTCTCGCACCTGACGCGGGTTGGCCATGCCGGTGGTGTCCCCGAAGGCGATCTCGGAGCAGCCGAACTCCCGCAGGCGCGCGGCGATCTCGAAGACCCGCTCGGGGGGAACCTCGCCCTCGTAGGGGCAGCCGAAACTCACCGAGATCACGCCCTCGCAGCGCAGCCCCGCCTGGACCGCGGCGGCGATCGTCCCCTCCAGGTCGGCCAGCGACTCGGCGATCGAGCGGTTGACGTTCTTGCGGTTATGGGTCTCCGAGGCTGAGAGGAAGAAGTTCGCCTCGCCGAAGCGGTCGCGGTGCTCGAGTGCCCGCTCCAACCCCTTGCGGTTGGGGATCAGCACCGAGTAGGCCACCCCCTCGCGCGGCTCGACCCTGCGCAGCACCTCGGTGCCGTCGGCGAGCTGGGGGATGACGTCGGCCCGCACGAAGGAGGTCAGCTCGAGCCGTCTCAGTCCCGAATCGAGCAGCAGCCCGATCAGGCGCAGTTTCTGCTCGGTCGGGATCACCTCGGGCTCGTTCTGGA
>CAYZPZ010000009.1:0-19175 GCA_964480205.1 uncultured Conexibacteraceae bacterium | reverse complement strand
GAGCAGGGTATTGGCGAAGGCGAGCACTCCATTCTCTCCGGTGCCGATGCCGCTGCCGCCGTTGAAGCCGAAACAGCCGAACCAGAGGACGCCCGCGCCGAGCAGGATCAGCACGGAGTTGTGGGGCACCAGAGCCTGACGGCCGTAGTCCTTGCGCGCTCCGACCACCAGGGCCGCCGCCAGCGCCCCGAACCCCGACGCCATCTCGACCGCGATCCCGCCCGCGAAGTCGAGGGTGCCGCCCTCGATCAGCCAGCCGCCCCCGAAGCCCCAGTGCGCGAGCACCGCGTAGACGAGGATCGACCAAAGGGCGGCGAAGATCAGCCAGGCGCTGAACCGCATCCGCTCGACCACGGCCCCGGAGATCAGCGCGATCGTGAGGATGCAGAAGGTGCCCTGGAAGGCGAAGAAGACCAGGTGCGGGACGGTCTGGCCCTCGAGCGGCTCGAAGCCGACGTCGTTGAGGCCCGCGAAGCCGAGGCCGCCGATCAGATCGCCGGTGCCGTCGAAGGCAAGCGAGTAGCCGATCAGCGCCCAGGTGATGCCGCCGATCGCCAGCGCCGAGACGCACATCATGAAGGCGTTGAGGGCGTTCTTGGCGCGGACCAGGCCGGCGTAGAAGACACCCAGTCCGATCGTCATGAACATGACCAGCGCGGTCGAGGCGAGCATCCAGGAGGTGTCGCCGGTGTCGATCTCGGCGGCCTGCGCGAGCAGCGGAACGGCGGCGTCCATCAGCCGTCCACCGGGGTCACGGCGGTCTCGTCCGTTTCGCCGGTGCGGATGCGGACGGCCCGCTCCAGCGGCACCACGAACACCTTGCCGTCGCCGACCTCGCCCGTGCGCGCCCCCTCGCAGAGCGCGTTCACGGCCACGTCCACGAACGGGTCCGTGACGGCGATCTCGAAGCGGATCTTGTCGGAGAGGCCGACCTGGATGGTGGTGCCGCGATAGGTCTCGACCCGGTCGAGCTCGCCGCCATGGCCCTGCACCCTGCTCAGCGAAACGCCGCGCACCTCGGCCCGGTAGAGGGCCTCGAGCACGTCATTGGCCTTCTCCGGGCGCACGATTGCGATCACCAGCTTCAAGGCGGCGGCATCGTCTCCGATGGTGGTGGGCACGGCATTGGCCGCTCGTACAGGATTCCCGCAGGGGCCCTATCCGCCCGGACAACGGATCTCCGCAGCTTGCGGAGAGCCGGAAGCGGTCATGATCTGAGCATGGAATCCGCCGCGCGCCCCCCCCGCCAGCTGATCATCGCCGCCGACGACTACGGATACTGGCCCTCCTACAACGAGGGCATCCTCGCGGCGATCGAGGCCGGTGCGATCGACGCGGTCAGCGCCATGGTCGACCGCGACTATTGCGACCCCGAGCCGCTGCTGGAGACTGGCGTGGAGATCGGCCTGCACATCGAGTTCGAGGGCCGCTGGGGCCCGCGCAGCGGGGCGCCGGCGCGGACCTCGCTGCGGGTGCAGCTGGAGCGGTTCGTCGACCACTTCCGCCGCTGGCCGGCCTTCCTCAACGGCCACAGGCACTGCCATGCGCGCCCGGAGCTGGCCACCCCCGTGCTGCAGACCGCGCAGCAGATCAAGGTCCCGGTGCGCTCGGTCAACCCCGACCACCGTCAGTGGCTGCGGGAGCGGGGAATCGCCACGCCGGATCTGCTGATCGGCAGGCTGCGCAGCAGCGAGCCGGCCGAGCCCCCCGAGCTGCGCCAGCTCCCGGCGGGCGTCACCGAGTGGTTCACGCACCCCGGCTATCCGGACGAGGAGGCGGGCTCCACCTACGACCTCGGCCGGCGCGAGGACCTGGAGACCCTGCTACGGGCCCGGGTCAGGGCGCGGTTCGACGAGGCGATCTGGGGCGACGCGGAGAGGACGACCCACGCCGATGCCTTCGCCCATCCCGGTGGTCCGCTCGAGCAGGCCCGAAGCGAGGAGCGCGCGGCCGGCTCCTAGGCGAAGATCGCCGGGGGGCTGCGCCTAGCCCTGCTGAGGCCCTTCGCCCTCGGAGACCCCCGCGCCCTCGCCGGACCCGTTCGTCCGCCCGGCGACTCCCTCGCGGCCCGCACCCGGCACGAAGCGGCGCAGGAAGGTGCGCCTGCCCCCGCCGGCCTCGATCAGCTCCTCCACAGCGTCCTCGAGATCGGCGGCGAGGTCGTCCAGGTCGCCCATCGCGTCATAGTCGCCGATCAGCCCGAAGTTGACCTGGCCGTCGTAGGACATGATCCCCACGTTGACCGCCTGCCGCTTGGCGAGCGGGACCATCGGGAACACCCGCTCCATCCTGCGGCCGAGCAGATAGAGCGGGAACTGCGGCCCCGGCACGTTGGTCACCACCAGGTTGAAGAAGCGCTGGCGCGACTGCAGCCGCGCCGCCTGCCCGGCGATCGTGGGCGGCGCGAAATCGGCGAGCTGGGTGAGCACGCTCGCGCCCATAGCCTGCTTGGAGGACTTCAGGTCGCCCATCACCTCGCTGACGCGGTGTAGGCGCTCGGTCGGGTCCTCGCACCAGACAGGCAGCGGCGCCATCATCGTCGAGACCCTGTTGCCCAGCGCGCCGCGCTGCTCGTCGCTGCGGACGCTCACCGGGACCATCGCACGGATCTCCAAGCCCGCGGTGGCGTGGCCTCGGGCTCGCATGTAGCGGCCGAGAGCGCCCGCCACGGTGGCGAGAATCACGTCGTTGACGGTGCCGCCCAGCTCGTTCTTGACCTGCTTCAGCTCGGCGAGCGAGGCGCGGACCCAGGCGAACCGCCGGTGTGGGCCGATCTCGACGTTGAACGGGGTGGGCGGAGCGCCCCAGCCCGACCAGGCGAAGGTCCCGGCCGCCGAGGCGGCCTCGAGTGCCGCCGACGCCGCCCGGCGGGGGCCGCGGAGGACCCGTCTGAGGCCGCGATAGACCTCCCGCGGGCTGACCAGGCGCTCGACCACGGACTCGGCCAGCAGCTCCGCGTCGCTCGGCTCGGGCTCGGGAATCCACCCGCTCAGGCCGGGCTCCTCGGAGCCCTCGGGCTCGCGGTCTGTGTCGAAGAGCACGGTGGTGATGTCCACGCCGGAGACCCCGTCGACCAGGCAGTGATGCGTCTTGCCGACGATCGCGAAGCGGCCGCCCTCCAGGCCCTCGACCAGCCACAGCTCCCAGAGGGGCTTGGAGCGGTCGAGCTGCTGGGAGAAGATGCGCGCGGCCAGGTTGCGCAGCTGTTGCTCGCTGCCGGGCGGCGGCAGCGAGGTGTGCCGGACGTGGTAGGCGAGGTTCAGGTGCGGGTCGTCGACCCAGACCGGCCGGCCCTGCCCGAAGGGCACGAAGCGCAGCTTCTGGCGAAAGCGGGGCACCCGGTCCAGCCGCGAGGCGATGTGGTCGCGGAACTCGGCGTAGGCCGGGGGAGGACCCTCGAACAGCGTGGTCGAGGCGACGTGCATGTGCGCGCCGTCCTTCTCCAGATGAAGGAACGAGGAATCGAGTCCAGTCAGGCGGTCGCGCACGATCTCGATCATCGCATACGGAGTGTGACCCTCATCACATTGCCGATTGTTAGCGACTCCTAACCTGGTCCAGGTAATCAATCGAACCGCCGAGTCGCCGGATTCACCGGTGAGCGGGGGACCCAAGCAGTTGGGGCGAGTGGGGCGGTGATCCGCCTCTAGCGGCATCGCTCAGGCGCTCCGAGAGGAGCGATCACCTGAGTCGGTCGCCGCGAGCCCGTCAGCTAACCCCGTAGGCGGAGTGAAAGGCAGGTGTTTGTATTGCGACGCTTCCGATGGAAGCGGAGGCGGGCTGCGCTCACGCTGCTGCCCGCCGCAGCGCTGATGGTCGCCACCGGCTTCGCCAACGCCGCCCTGGGCACGGTCCCGGGGGGCGGGGCGGTCGTGGCCGGCTCCCCCAAGGAGTCGAACGTGAAGCTGAAGGTCAAGCGGCACGTGAAGCGCGGCCAGAAGGTCAAGGCCCGGGGCTGGGTCAGCCCGCCCCACGGCCGGGTCGTCGTGGTCAAGGTCAACGGCCGCAAGGTCGGCAAGGCCCGGACCAACGGCAACGGCGCCTTCAAGCTGCGCTGGAAGGCCCGCAGAGCCGGCGTCTACAAGATGAAGGCGATCGCGCGCGGGACCGCGCGGGCGACCCGGGCGGCGAAGGCCAAGAAGGTCAACGTCTACCGCAAGGCCGAGGCCTCCTACTACGGGCCCGGCCTCTACGGCAACGGCACGGCCTGCGGAGGCAGGCTGACGCCGTCGAAGCTGGGGGTGGCGCACAAGCGCCTGCCCTGCGGCTCGAAGGTGACGTTCCGCCACCGCGGCAACACGGTCACGGTTCCCGTGATCGACCGCGGCCCGTTCGCCGGGAATCGCGAGTACGACCTGACCGCCGCGACCAAGCGGAAGCTCGGGTTCGGCTCGACCGGCACGGTGCTGACCACCAAGTAGCGCCTCAGAGCAACGTGAGCGGCCCGGTCGGCTCGCCCTCGGTCGCGGGGGCGGCGCCCACCGGGTCGCTCGCATGCTCGCCCTCGCCCTTGGCCGGCTCGGCTTCCGAGTCCGAGGCGAGGCCGGCGACGCCGACACCGACCAAGCGCACCGGGTCGCGTGGATCGAAGCGCTCCAGCAGCTCCCGGGCGACCGTCACCACGCGGTCCGGATCGCGGGTCGGCTCGGGCAGGGTGCGCGAGCGTGTGTAGGTCCGAAACGGGCGCAGCCGGACCTTGATCGTCACGGTCCGCCCGACGCTGCGGTGCTGCTCCAGGCTGGCGCATACCGATCGCCCCAGCCGATCGAGCGTTTCGGCGAGCTGGGCGCGGTCGCTGACGTCGTGCGGAAAGGTGGTCTCGCGACTCTCGGATTTGCGGCGCCGCTCGGTGGTGAGCGTCTCGCTGCCCATCCCCTGTCCGCGGCGGCGCAACCCCTCGCCGTGCCTGGGCCCGAAGCTCTCCTCGAGCAGCGCCGGGTCGGCCTCGGCGAGCTCCGCGACGGTGGCTACCCCGATCCCGGTGAGGCGCTCGGCGGTGCGCGCCCCGACCCCCGGTAGGAGCGAGGCCGGCTTCGAGCCGACCACCTCCAGCCAGTTCTCCTCGGTCAGCACGAACAGCCCATCCGGTTTGTCCAGGTCTGAGGCGATCTTGGCCATCAGCTTGTTCGGCCCCAGCCCGATCGAGCAGACCAGCCTGGTCTCCTCCAGGACCCGGCGCTTGATCTCGCGGGCACGGGCCTGGGGGACGGGGGAGCCCGACAGATCGACGTAGGCCTCGTCGAGCCCGACGACCTCGACCGCGTCGGAGAATTCATGCAGGGTCTGCATCACCTTCCGCGAGCCGCGCTGATAGAGCGGCATGTCGACCGGCAGCACCTGAAGATCCGGGCATCGTCGGCGCGCGGTCACCATCGGCAGCGCCGAGTGCACGCCGAAGCGCCGTGCTTCGTACGAGGCGGTGGTGACCACGCCGCGCGGTCCGTCGTGTGCGACGACGATCGGCTTCCCGCGCAGCTCGGGATGGCGCAGCAACTCGATCGAGACGTAGAAGGCGTCCATGTCGACGTGGGCGATCACCTGCGCGCCAGCGATGCTACGCCCGGGGGCCGACGACCCTCGCTAGATTGAGATTGGTGAGCACCGCGGCGGCCAAGAACCTCGAGGCGATCTCCCGGGCGATCGACCAGCACAACTCGAACTGCCCCTTCCCCGCCGCCGAGGTCCGGATGAACCCCTTCGAGGCCGAGCGCTTGGGGTGGGAGGAGATCCGTGGGCTGCCCGTCGTGCCAGACCCTGAGCTTGGGACCGGCCGCTTCCGCATCATCTGCTCGCGGGACATGGAGGGCGAGGGCATCGAGGAGGCCGAGGCGCTCGGCATCCCGATCGAGGTGGCGGTTCCTGCCTCTCCCCAGAAGACGCCGGTCGACTAGTTCAAGGCAGCCGCGAGGCGGCGGCGGTGCTCGCGCGCCAGCGGGTGGGTCGCGCCCAGCTCGGTGAAGATCGCGACCATCACCCGGCGCAGCTGATCGCGGCGACCCGCGTCGCCCGCCTCCGCGAGCTCGACCTGGAGCAGCTCCAGAGCTCGCTCGGTCTCGCCCCCATCCCAGGCGGCGAACGCCTCGGCCAGGCGGCTCTCGCCGTCTGAGGCCGCCGCCTCTTTGGAGAGCTCGGCCCGTGCGGCGAGCCCGTCGGCGAGGAAGTCGGTGGAGAAGGGACCGAGCAGGCTCAGAGCCTCGTCGTGCTCGCCGCGGCCCAGCAGGATGCGGGTCAGTCCGATCGCGGCCGGGGAGTGGCCCGGGTCACTCTCCAGCGCCCGGCGCAGGGACTCCTCGTCGCCGTCGGCGGCGAGGCTCTCGGCCTCGGATGGGGCCAGCTTGTCGAGGAACTGCTCGATCGCGGCCGGCGGCTGGGCGCCGACGAACTCGGCCACGACCTCGCCGTCCCGGAACGCCTTCACCGCGGGAATCCCCCGGATGCCGAACGAGGACGCGAGTCGCTGGTTGGAGTCGACGTCAACCTTCGCCAGCTCGACCTTGTCCGAGCGCTTCGCCACCGCCTGCTCCAGCGCCGGCCCCAGCACCCGGCAGGGACCGCACCACTCGGCCCAGAAGTCGACCACAACGGGAAGCTCCCGCGAGCGCTCGAGGACCTTCTGCTGGAAGTCCGCCTCGCCTACGTCAGCCATGCCAGAAGCTTAGGGAGCCGCCTCGGCCGCCTCCGCCGCGGGAGCCGTGGCCGGTGCCAGGCGCCGGCGCAGGAAGTCGAGCTCATGGTCGATCACGCGGCGATCGAGCAGCCGGTCGAAGTGGCCGCCCGGGTACTCCCGCAGCTCGGAGCGGCCCTTCGCCTTCCAGGCCAGCTTGCGCGCGGTGTCCGGCGCCGCGATCTGGTCGGAGTCGGCGCCCTGGATCAGAATCGGGCAGCGCAGCGCCTCCGCCCGGTCCAAGGCGCGGTTGACCCACTCGGCCAGGGCCACCCTGGCCACGACCTCGTTGCGCCAGCTCGGACCGGCTATCGCCCTGTAGCCGGGCTCGGAGTCCGCCGTGGCCAGGGCGGCAAGTGACCCCCGCGCTCCCACGACCGGCACCAGCTCGGCGGGCCGACCGCGGGCCTGGCCGATCAGGTCGCGGACCGCGCGCAGGTTGAGGCGGACGATGTTCGCGAGGCTCGACTGGGTGACGAGATGCCGAATCGTGCCCAGCCCGTCGGCGTCGGGGGCGACCAAGACCATGGCGGCGATCGGGGCGGGGTCGTCGACGGCCGCGTAGATCGCGTGCGACGCGCCCCAGGACCACCCCCAGAGAACGATGCGATCGGGATCCACCCCGTCCAGCCCCCGGGCGAAGGAGATCGCGGCACGCAGGTCCTCGCGGTGGCGCGGGGGCCAGGCCAGCTGGCGAGGCTCTCCCTCCGAGTCCCCGAAGCCGCGATAGTCGAAGAGCACGGCATCGAGTCCCTCGGCGGCAAAGGCCTCCGCGAACGGCAGGAGCGAGGAGTCCTTGGTGGCGCCCATGCCGGTGGCCATGACCACGCAGGGACGCCCGCCGGGACGCTCGTAGCGATTCCCCTCGCCGGGCAGATGCCAGGCGGAGATCCGCTCGCCCCCGCTGCTGAAGCTCAGTTCGGCGCGGTCAGGCAGCGGTCGGCTCCCTCGGCTCCGGCGCCGCCGAGCGCGCGGCACGGCCGGCCAGCCGCGCCGCCATCCCGGCGCGAGCCCGCGCCGCTCCGGCCGGGATCTCGCGCCGGCGAATGTCGTGCTCGTAGACGTACCAGTCGACCTGCATGGTGTGCCGGGGACGGTCGAGTACGTTGCCGAACATCCGCTCCCGGTCGCGGCGGATCGTCTCCTCCATTTCCGGCTCCGACGGCAGGGCGTAGGCGCCGTCCGCGTAGCGCGCCGCCAGCTTGCTTTGCAGCTCGACGAAGGGGAAGAGCGTGGGGACGGTCTGCGCGAAGCCGATCAGGGCGAGGTCGTCGATCCCGGGGACGAAGGTCCGCTTGTAGAGGGGCAGCCGGTTGTCCGGCGCCGAGAGGAACTCGGGGTCGAAGAAGGGGAAGCTGATCTTGTAGCCCGTGGCCCAGACGATCGCGTCGACCCGCTCGACGCTGTCGTCTTCGAAGCGCACCGCGTAGCCCTGCAGCTCGGCGATGTTGGGCTTGGCGACCGCGTCGCCGGAGCCGAGCCGGAGTAGGAGCTCGCTGGAGACGGTGGGATGGGCCTCGAGGAATTCGTGGTTGGGCCGAGGCAGACCGAAGTCCTGCATCCGACCCGAGGCGATGTAGGGGATCGGCCGGGCCAGCCAGCGCTGCAGCCGAAGCGGCAGATAGGGGGTCGTCTTCACGATCTCGCCGATCGGCCTCCCGAACAGGTACTTGGGCATCACCCAGGCGCCACTGCGAGTGGAGATGAACACCTGCTCGGCTACTCCCTTGCGCGAGAGCTCGGAGACGATGTCGACCGCGCTGTTGCCGATCCCGACCACCAGCACCCGCTTGCCGCTCAGGTCGAGCGGCTCGGTGGGGGAGAGGTAGTGGTGGGAATGGATCGTTTCGCCGTCGAAGCTCCCGGGGAAGTCCGGATAGCGCGGATCCCAGTGGTGGCCATTGCCCACGATCAGGAAGTCGAACTCGGCGACCTCGGCCTCCGGAAGGGTGATTCGCCAGCCGCCGCCGGGCTTGCGCTCGGCGTGCTCCACCGGCGTCTGGAAGCGGATCCGATCGCGCAGCGAGAAGGTCTCGGCGTAGCGGTGCAGGTACTCCAGGATCCGGGAATGGTGCGGGTAGTCGGGGTATTCCTCGCCCATCGGCATGTCGCGGAAGGAGACGCTGTCCCGGTAGGTGTCGATGTGCAGCGACCGATAGGCCGATGAGCGCCGGTTGGGGTTGCCGAAGTACCAATTGCCCCCGATGTCGTCGCTCGCCTCGAAGCAGGTGTAGGGCAGTCCCCGGTCGCTCAGTGCCTTGCCCGCGGTCAGTCCGCTGATGCCGGCGCCGATCACGCAGGTGGTCGGTCTGTCGGCCATCAGATCTCCTGCCAGAAGTTCAGGTTGAGGTCGTCGAGCACGCTCTGCGCCTCGACGTTGAGCCGGAACAGCTCATTGGTCCAGATCAGGACTCCCATCGCAATCAAGATCAGGCCGCCCGCGGCCATGATCGCAAGGTAGTGGCGCTTGACCGTATCGAAGGCCGTCGTCATCCGGGTGAAGGCCAGCGCGGTGAGCAGGAAGGGCACCGCCAGCCCGGCGGAGTAGACGGCGAGCAGGAAGGCGCCCTGCCCCACCGACCCGGAGGTCGATGCCGCGGCGGCGAGGATCGCAGTCAGGGCGGGGCCGATGCACGGGGTCCAGGCGATGGCGAAGGCGGCGCCGGCGACCACCGGGCCCCCGCTGCCCGCCCGCGCCATCAGCGCGGCCGGGTGCCAGTCCCGGTTGAAGCGCGTCACGAACAGGCCCGCCACGAAGAGAACGCCCATCGCGATGATCACGACGGCTGCGATCTTGTTGAGCAGGATGCGGTTGTCCTGCAGGAAGCTGCCGAGGCCGGTCGCGGTCAGCCCGAGCAGGACGAAGATCGCCGAGAAGCTGGCGACGAAGGCCAGGCTGGGGACCAGGACCCTGCGCCAGTCCGCTCGCTCGAGGTCGGCCGCGGCCACGCCGGTGACCGCGGACAGGTAACCCGGGACCAGGGGCAGCACGCACGGCGAGAGAAACGAGGCGAGCCCGGCCACGAAGGCCAGCGGCGCCCCGACTCCGGTTGCCGGATCGGACTCCATCGCTACCGGATTCTGGCGAATCGGAACCGCCGCGCATTTCTTCTAGGTTTGGAGCCGTGCGGATTCGAGTCCACACCCCCGCGGTGCTGATCGCGGCCGCGCTTGCGCTGGGCGCCTGCGGCGACGGCGAGGAGCTGGTGGAGGAGTCCTCGCTGCGCGAGTGCCTCGCCGGGGAGGACCTGCAGGTCGAGGCACCCGATCTCACCTCGGGCGCCGCGCTCGGCAACGTCTCACCGGACTTCCGCGTCGTCGCCGGCGACGGCACCGAGGCCGACCTCGTCGTGCAGGGGACCGAGGAGAAGGCGAGGCGCTCGGCCGCCAACATCAGGGGCGCGCTGGCCTCCTTCGGGGCCGCCGGCAGCGAGGTGGTCACCACCCGGAACGCGATAGTCGTCTACGAACAGCCTCCATCCGATGGGTCTCGGGACGCGATCGACGGCTGCCTGAAGCGATAGGGCCGCGCCGGATTCCTCACGGGGGCGGGCCGGCATCCTGACCGAGCTCCTCGCGCAGAGAGCGGGCGGCCTTCGGGGCGAGGTCGCGGGCGTTGTTGTTGAACAGCACGTGCACCTGGTCGGCCTCGCAATCCAGGTTGGAGGCTCGGTCGGCGATCTCCGAGAGCTCCTCGGACGAGTAGTCGTAGTCGAAGCGCTCGGCAACGCTGCGACCCCGCAGGTAGCCCTCGGTGTTGCGGCCATGGCAGCGCAGATAGGCGAGCCGCTGGTCGGTGACGGCGTCGATCGCGGGGAAGATCGGGACGTGATCGCCCGGCGGCGTGTCCACCGAGACGAAGACCGCGTCGCGCTCGGCGAGGAAGTCGAGCAGGCCCTCGAGCCGCTCCGGGTCCGCCCAGCTGCGGCGGCGGAACTCGACCGCGACGGGATGGGGCCGCAGACCCTGGATAACCGGTGTCAACTCCTCCAGCTCGTTGTGCGCCGGATCGAAGCCCGGCGTCAGTTGCAGCAGAAACGCACAGAGCTTTCCGGCCTGTGCCAGCGGCCGGAAGGCCTCCAGGGTGCGGCGACACATCTCCTCGACCAGGTCCTGATCGAGCAGCACCCGGCCGCGCTCGCTGGTCTCGACCTCCTCGCGCAGGTCGGGGGGGAGGTCCTTGAGCTGAGCCGCGTGGTGGGAGAGGAGCCGGTGCAGCTTGACGTCGAACCTGAAGCCGCTGGGGGTCTGCTCGGCCCAACGGCCCACGGTGGCCGGGGCCGGGATCGCGTAGAAGCTCGAGTTGAGCTCGACCGCCTCGAAGCGCTCGGCGTAGAAGCCGAGCCGATCGCGCGCCGGCAGTCCGGAGGGGTACCAGTGCTCGACGAAGCCGGGGTCCGACCAGCTGGAGGTGCCGACCACGATCGCCATCGCCGCAGCTTGGCGCAGGCCGCTAGCCGGAGTCGGCCGCCTCGCGGGCGGGCTGGACAGACACGATTTCGGTGGGATGGACCAGCAGCGCCCCTGTCTCGGCGTCCAGGTCCAGATCGCCGCTGAGGCGCCCCTCGAGCTCGACGATCAGCGAACCATCGAGGTCGACCTGCCGCTCCCTCAGGTAGCGTCGCAGCCCCTCGGCGGTGGGAAAGACGCTCACCCCCGAGCGCGCGGTGCGCGTGATCTCACCGCTTCCCTCGCAGGCGGGACAGGCCCCGCGGAAGGAGACACGACCCGCGCAGGCCGGGCAATCATCCAGATGGCCGCCGCCGGAGCACGACAGGCAGCGGTAGTCGACCTCACCGACGCCGCGGCACTTGTCGCAGGCGCCGTGATCCGCATCCCCCCAGGGGGTCGAGACCTGGTTCTCGCGCCGCAGGAGTACGCGCGGGTCCTCGGCCCCGCGGAAGTGATGGAAGTAGCTCACTGCGCAGGGAATACCTCCAAACGCGGGGGGATATACCCAGACGGCATGGCGCGGCTGAGAAGAATCGACTGCTCCGAGCCCGGGATCTCGCGCCGGAGGCGAGGGCGCGGCTTCGAGTACGTGCGCGAGGACGGCCGACGAGTGCGCGATCCCCGCACCCTGGAGCGGATCCGCGAGCTGGCGATTCCGCCGGCCTGGCGGGAGGTCTGGATCTGCCCTGACGAGAACGGGCATATCCAGGCCACCGGGGTCGACGCCCGCGGCCGCAAGCAGTACCGCTACCACGACCGCTGGCGCGAGCGACGCGACCGGCGCAAGTTCGAGGAGATGATCGGTTTCGCGCGCGCCCTGCCGGATCTGCGCGAGCACGTCGAGCGCGACCTGCGCAGGCGCAAGCCTGGCCGCGATCGGGTGCTGGCCTGCGCCGTGCGGATGCTCGATCGGGGGTTCTTCCGGATCGGCTCGGAGGGCTACGCGGAGGAGAACCAGACCTACGGCGTCGCCACGCTGCGGCGCGCACACGCGGCGGTGAGTGGGGCCCTGGTCACCTTCGACTACCGCGGCAAGGGCGGCCAGCGGATCGTGCAGGAGATCGAGGACCCACGCCTCGCCGGGCTGGTCGGCGAGCTGAAGCGCCGACGCGGCGGGGGCCCAGAGCTGCTCGCCTACAAGAACGGCCGATTCTGGCGCGACGTTCGCTCCGAGGACATCAACGCCTACGTCAAGGCGGCCACCGGCGGCGAGTACACGGCGAAGGACTTCCGGACCTGGAATGCGACCGTGCTCTGCGCGATGGCGCTGGCGGCCGGGGCGAGGGAGGGGCCGGTGGAAAGCCGGGCCGCGCGAGCCCGCCTCAAGCGTCTCGCCGTCAAGCAGGTGTCCCGCCTGCTGGGGAACACTCCGGCCGTCTGCCGCAGCTCCTACATCGACCCCCGGGTCTTCGATCGCTTCGACGGCGGGTTGACCATCGGCGGGGTCTTCGACGCCCTGCCGGAGGATCCGGAGGAGTGGCCGGAGGTCCAGGGTGCGATCGAGCGCGGCGTCCTCGACCTGCTCGAGCGGCGCGAGACCGCCGCGGTCGATGATCTGTCGGCGGGCTGACTCGCGACCGCTCAGTAGCGCAGCAGGGCCCCGACGCCGCCGTGCTCGGCCAGTTCCATGGCAGCCTCTCCCTCCACCGTGGTGACGGCGGCGCTGGTCATCAGCGCCTGCTCGATCATCCGCTCGCTGACCACCGCGTCCCCGATCGGGTCGACGTCGCCGTCCTGGGCCTGGTTGGGGTGCTCAGGGGGCCTGACGTCGATCGGCCGCTCGCTTGCCAGCACCAGATGCTCGACCCGCCCCTGCTCGAGGGCGCTCATCGTGTCGGTGACGCCGAGAGCTCCGCGGCCGTTCGCCGCCAACGCGGCGCCCGTCGCCTGGGCGACCAGCTCGCGCTCCCGCTCGCGATTGCAGCGCCGCACCGCCTCCTCGATCTTCCCCGCCAGCTGCAGGCGCTCGGAGTGGATCAGGTTCTCTTCGCCGGCGAGCTTCAGTTCGGGTCGTTCACCGAGGCCGTCGATCAGGTTGCCGACGTGTCCACGATCGCCGAAGGCGAGCAGCAGCCGCCACTCCCGGCGGTCGAGGAAGGTCCGGACCTTGCGCCCGGCCCCGTGCAGGAAGCGCTCCCGGTTCGCCTCCAGGCGCTGGTCGAGCTGGTCGCGGCCGGCCGAGGTGGTGATCTGCCCGCGGGCCACGTCGCGCTGCCGGGGACCTCGGCGCTCGCGCCAGAAGCGCTTGACGAAGGACGGCGTGAAGTCCTTGACCTCGGTGATCACCCCGAGGCCCCATTCCAGCAGTCGCACCTGCTCGGCGGAGACGATCACCACCCCCACCGGGGCTCCGTCGTCCAGCAGCTCCACCAGTGGCCGCAGATAGGGCCGCTCGCGATGCAGCAGCCTCGTTCCCTGCGTCGCGAACTGCAGCGCGCGCCAGATCTCCCGGCCCGGCTTCTCCGCGACCTCGACGAAGCCGAGCTGCAGCCGGCCGCCGGGATGCGGGCCGGGCGGGAACCTGGCCAGAACCCGCCCGGCGCTCGCCCGCAGGGCGGCGCGATGGTCGGCTCCTTCGCCGGCGCCGCGCTCGGCGAGGCGTTTGAGCCCGTCTCGCAGTTCGGTGCGCCATCCCTGCCGGGGATCGTCGGGGTCCGTCCTCAGGTAGACCGAGATCACGCCCCGCCGGGGGCGCCACGCGGCGAGCTCGGCGAGCAGCCTCTTGTCGGGGGGCTTCTCTGCCACGGTTAAGTGGGTTGCTCCCTGCCCGTGGCGCTACCCGCTGAGGGCCGCTGATAACCGCCCGGCAGCTCTAACGCCGCCCACAAGCCGGAGGCCGCGGTGAGGCCGCCCACGATCGCGATCGTGGTGGCGGCGTCGCTGGCGTCCGCGATCACCCCGACGCCGAGGCCTCCCACCACGTAGCCCATGTCGCGCCAGAAGCGGTAGACGCCGACGCTCGCCGCCCTCGCCATCGGGCTGACCTGATCGGAGATCGCCGCCAGCAGGGTGGGGTAGACCAGCGCGGTACCCGCACCCAGGATCACCGCCGAGGCCGCGGCCGGCCCCAGGGCCCCGCCCGATGCGGACAGCAGCGCCAGTGCCGCCGCCTGCACCAGCATCCCCGCCACGATCAGGGGTCGTCTGCCGACGCTGTCGGACCAGTGCCCGGCCCAGATCTGACCGACGCCCCAGACGGCGGGGTAGAGACCCGCCACCAGCCCGATCGCCCCCGGCGAGGCTCCCTCGGCCGCCAGATAGAGAGGAACCAGCCCCCAGGCCAGGGCGTCGTTCAGGTTGTTGACCAGGCCGGCCTGGGAGCAAGCGCGCAGCGGCCCGACCCGGTAGCTGGAGTCGCGAAAGGCGTCACGCAGCCGCGGCGCCATCCCTGCGCCGGCCGCGTGCTCCCGGGCCTGCTCGAGCGCGACGTGCTCGGCGGTGTCCCGCACGAAGCGAACGCTCAGCGCCAGCCCGGCGAGGGCGATGAGCGAGGCGCCGACCACGATCACGTCACGCGCCGCCAGCTCGGAGGCCAGCCAGCCGCTCGCCGCGGCGGCCAGCGCGAGCCCGCCGTATCCCGCCGCCTCGTTGAGTCCGAGCGCGAGCCCGCGCCGGCGCGGCCCGACCAGGTCGATCTTCATCAGCACGGTCATCGACCAGGTCAACCCCTGGTTCAGGCCCAGCAGGGCGTTGGCGGCGACGATCCAGCTCCAGCCGGGCGCGACGCCGACAAGGAGCGGGACCGGCAGCGCGACCAACCAGCCCACCACCAGCAGCCGGTGCCGGCCGAGCCGCTCGGCCAGGGCCCCGGCGCCGAGATTGGTCAGCGCCTTGGCGAGCCCAAAGGCAACGATGAAGGAGAGCACCGCCGCGGTCGAGGAGAGCCCGAACTCGTCCTCGCCGATCAGGGGCAGGGTGGAGCGCTCCAGCCCGACCATCGCCCCGACAAGGACGTTGACGGCGACCAGGAGCGCGAACTGGGCGCGATTGGCGCGCAGCCCGAGCTCGATCTGGGCGCGGCTCAAGCGGTCGCGGTCTGGCGCCGGCCGGATCGGTTGGCGGCGACGATCTCGGCCTGCTCGGCGGGGACGGGGGGGACTTCCTTGAGCAGGGCCGCCACGAACGCGTCCTCGGATTCGGCCGCGAGCGCCTGGTTGTGGCGGCGCTCGAAGCCCACGGTCGAGACCGGGTTACCGGAGAGGCCGCGCCCGCACACCGACCCGGAGTAGTGGCCCGGATAGAGCAGCAGGTGGTCGGGGAGGACCAGCAGCCGCTCGGTGATCGAGCGGTAGAGCTGCCGGGCCATCTGCTCGGGGGTGAGCTCGCGGTGCGCGTGCAGATCCGGGCGACCCGCGTCGCCGACCAGTAGCGCGTCGCCGGTCAGCACCATCCAGGGCTCCTCGCCGCGGACGTGATCGGTGACCAGGTAGGAGTGGTGGGCGGTCGCGTGGCCCGGGGTGGAGAGCGCCTGGATCACCGTGTTGCCCAGCTCGACGAGCTCCCCGTCGGCGAGCGCGTGATGATCGAACTGGACGCCCGCTCCCTCGGGCAGGTACGCGGTGGCCCCGGTGCGCTCGACCAGCCCGGGGAGCCCGGAGACGTGGTCGGCCTGCACGTGGGTCTCCAGCACCGCCGCGATCGGCGCGCCCTGGGCCTTGGCCTCGGCGACGTAGTCATCGACCAGGTCGATGTGCGGGTCAACGACCGCGAGGCGGCTGTGCGTCTTGCACCCGAACACATACGAGGCGCAGGCGGTCTCGTCGTTGAGGAACTGACGGAAGAACATGCCGACAACGGTAGGACAGACCCACGGCAACTCCAAGAGCGGTTGGCGATGGGGCGCATTCCATGATGGAATGCCGCCCGGCTGAAGGCGGCTGCTAGCCCTGGCGCAGGGGCCGCTCGGCGCCCGTCGAGGCGCCGTTGGAGCGGGCATCGATGGTGCATTCGGGCATCTTCACCGCGCAGCAGTCGCTGATCGTGTCGATGAAGGCCCGCTCCGATGGAGTGCAGTCGCGGTCCGCCGGCATCAGCAGGTAGACCGAGCGGCGCATCTGCTCGGCGCCCACGATCCCGAAGCCGACCAGCTCGCCGCGCTCGATCTCGTCGGCGACGGTGAGCCTGCTGACGAAGGCGATTCCCAGCCCCGCCTGGACCGAGCGCTTGATCGCCTCGTTTGAGTCGAGCTCCCAGCGGTTGGGAGGCTCGTAGCCCGCCCGCGCCAGGAAGCGCTCGGCCACGGTGCGCGTGCTGGAGCCGGGCTCGCGGGTGAGCAGCGTCCAGCGCTGCAGCTCGGAGAGCGAGGCCTTGCCGCGTCGCAGCTTCACCCGCCCCGGAGCCGCGATCCCGATCAGCTCATCGTCGAGGAAGGGCTCGGCGCGGACCCCGTCCGGGAGCTCCAGCTCACCGGCCATCCCCAGCGAGAACTCGCGCATCGCGATCTGGTTGGCGACCCAGGCGCTGGAGCCGATCGCGATGTCCACATCGACGTCGGGGTGCTTCTCGGCGAAGCACTGCAGGATCTCGGGCAGCACGTAGGAGCCGCAGGTGGTCGAGGCCGCCAGCGTCAGGGTGCCGGTCTGAGCGCCGCGCAGGGCGGCGAGCTCGTCCTCGAGTCCGTGCAGCGCATCGAGCACCCGTACCGCGTGCGAGACGACCACGCGGCCGGCCTCCGTCAGCCGGCTGGCCCGCCCGTCGCGCTCCACCAGCTTCTCGCCGACCGCCGCCTCCAACGACTGCAGCTGCTTGGTCGCCGAGGGCTGGCTGATCACGCAGCTCTCCGCCGCCGCGGAGATCGAGCCCCTGCGGTCGACCTCCACCAGCAGGCGCAGCCTGGCAGGGTCTAGAGCGTCAACTATGCCGGTCGGGAAAGGCATCTATAGAAGGTTTCCGGTTGGAGAATACCGGGCTCGCCGCTAGCTTCCGGGGAGGACCGATCGGCGAGAAGGAGGAAGGGTGAACGAAGTCGCTGTGGACAGCCTCGAGCTCGAGGCGAAGGTGAAGGCCATGTACCGCGCCGTTGCGACCGAGCCGGAGGGGGACTACCACTTCGAGATGGGACGCCCGCTGGCCGAGAGGCTCGGCTACCCGAGCGGGGTGCTCGAGCGGGTCCCGGACGAGGCGATCGAGTCGTTCGCGGGCGTCGGCTACTTCTTCGATCTCGCCGGGCTAGGGGAGGGAGAGAGGGTGCTCGATCTGGGAAGCGGCTCGGGCATGGACGTCTTCTTTGCCGCGACCCAAGTGGGGGAATCCGGGAGCGTGGTGGGGATCGACTACACCGCCGAACAGCTGCGGAAGGCGAGGCGCCTGGCCGACCGGGACGGGTTCTCGCAGGTCGACCTGCGCGAGGCGGCGATCGAGGAGCTGCCGGTGGAGTCGGCGAGCGTCGACTGCGTGATCTCCAACGGTGTCGTCAATCTGGCGCCGGACAAGGATCGGGTCTTCGCCGAGGCGACCAGGGTGCTGAAGGACGGGGGGCGCCTGGCGATCGCCGATATCGTCAGCGAGCAGCAACTGAAGGAGAGCATCGTCTGCGACGCGGACCTGTGGGCCTCGTGCATCGGGGGAGCGGCTCAACAGGACGCCTACCGGGCGGCGATCGAGGGCGCCGGACTGGGCATCGTCGAGATCCGCGAGAATCCGTACCAGTTCATCTCGGAGCGCGCCCGGGACGCGAGCACCAAGTACGGCGTGAAGAGCGTCTCGGTGCTCGCGCGCAAGCTGTGAGCTTCTAACTTCGACAGAGGAGGGAATGAGATGGAAAGTGCATCGATTGCACCAGGCTCGCGCGAGTTGAGGACCGGCAGCTGGCTGATGGTGCTCGGAGGGGCCGCCTTCATCGCCTACGCCGTGGTCTTCTTCATCCTCAACTTCACCGACGAGTTCCTGGAGCTCGGCATCGGCTCCGAGGAGGTCGACGTCGGCAAGGATGAGATCGAGGCGTTCAGCCCGTCGCTCCGCGACTACATCAGCCACTTGCACATCGCGGTCGCCGGCTTTTTGGCCGCCACCGGCCTCGCCACCGTGCTGCTGACCTGGTTCGGCGTGCGGCGCGGCCAGATGTGGGCATGGGTGAGCGCGGTGGCCGTCCCCGTACTGGCCCTGGCGGTGGCGATCCCGGCGCACTATCCCTATGGGCTCGACACGATCGGCCACCTCGGCCTGATCTACCTGGCCACGGCGATCTTCGTGGTCGGTGCGCTGTTCGCGCTCAAGGGCCTCCGGGCCGCGCGTCCCGGCGGCTGAGGGGAACCGCCGAGGAGAGGCCTGACCGACGGGGCGCGGGCGCCCCGTCGGTCAACGCGCCGTTTTGATCCGGCGGCGTCCATCGTCTGCCCGCGGGCGACTCTACCCTTGCCCCGATGGCGACCGACCTGCCGACCAGGCCTGCGAGCGCGACCGGTTCCCCGAGCGGGGAGGCCGCCCGTCGGCGAACCTTCGCGATCATCTCCCACCCCGATGCGGGCAAGACGACCCTGACCGAGAAGCTTCTGCTCTACGCGGGGGCGGTGGCGGAGGCCGGACAGGTGAAGGCGCGGCGCAACCGCAGGGAGGTGGTCTCCGACTGGATGGAGCTGGAGCGCGAGCGCGGCATCTCGGTGACCTCGACCGCGCTGCGCTTCGAGGTGCTCGACACCAAGTTCAACCTGCTCGACACCCCGGGGCACCGCGACTTCTCCGAGGACACCTTCCGTGTGCTGGCCGCCGCGGACTCGGCGGTGATGCTGCTGGACGCCGCCAAGGGGATCGAGGAGCAGACCCTGAAGCTCTTCCAGGTGGCGCGGGAGCGCCGGATCCCGCTGATCACGTTCATCAACAAGCTCGATCGCCCCGCGCTGGAGCCCCTGGCGCTGACCGACGAGATCGAGCGCGAGCTCGGCCTGAAGGCGGCTCCGGTGACCTGGCCGGTGGGCTCGGCCGAGCGCTTCCGCGGCGTGGTGGACCGGCGCGATCGAAGCCTGCATCGCTTCACCCGGACCCCGGGCGGCAGCAGGCCGGGGGAGGAGGAGCGGGTCGAGCTCTCGCAGGTGGCCGACGACGATGAGGACTGGAGCGCGGC
>CAYZPZ010000008.1:13996-20544 GCA_964480205.1 uncultured Conexibacteraceae bacterium | reverse complement strand
GAAACAGCCGTAGATTCCGGCGCGGAGCGCGATCCAGAGCATCTCGGCGGTGACCAGCTCCTCGACGTCGACCGGGGCGGCGAGGATCGCGTCGTAGGTCTGCTGGAAGCGGTGCTTGACGAAGGTGCCGAACATCGCCGGCAGGGCGCTGGAGAAGATCACCGCGGTGGCGACCATCCCGGTGCCGACGAACTCCACGTAGCGGATCCCCTCGACCTTGTTGACCAGGGTCGCGCCGAGGCCCAGCCCGAACGCCAGCAGGTAGACGATCGGCTCGAGCACGCTGGAGAAGGTGGTCCCCTTCCAGTAGGTGCGGAAGTTGGCGAGCTCGCGGCTCATCACCCCGGCGATCACCGCGGGCTCGAGCCGCCGGATCGGCGGCTTCGCTGCGGCGCCGGTCGCCGCGCTCACTCCGCCTCCTCCCCGGTGAGCCTGACGAAGACGTCCTCCAGGGTGGCGGCGCGGCGGATCGCGTCTTCGGGGATGACGCCGTTCGCGGAGCGCTCGGAGCCGACGATCGCGATCGCGGGCCCCGCCGGCCGGACCACCAGCCCCTCGCTCTCAGCCAGCGCCCGAACCTCGGCGAGCCGGTCCGGCGGCCCGTAGACCTCGGCGGTCTCGCGGCCGGCATGCTCTGCGACCAGCTTGCTCGGCCTGCCGCGGGCGATCACCTTGCCGTGCGCCATCAGCGCCACCTCGTCGGCGAGCCGCTCGGCCTCCTCGATGTAGTGGGTCGACATCAGGATGGTCGTGCCCTGCGCCCTCAGCGCATCGATCAACGACCAGAGCTCGGTCCGGATCTGGGGGTCGAGGCCGACCGTCGGCTCGTCCAGCAGCAGCAGGCGGGGGCGGTGGATGATGCCGCGGGCGAGCAGCAGCCTGCGCCGCATTCCGCCGGACAGCTCGTCGACCGCATCGCGGCGACGCGCGGTCAACCGAGCGAGCGCGAGGCCGCGCTCGACGGACTCGTGCACGTCGTCCACCCGATAGAGCCGGGCGAAGATCGCCAGGTTGTCCTCGACGGTGACGTCCACGTCCAGGTTGTCGAGCTGGGGGACCACGCCCATCTCGGCGCGGGCGATCTTCGAGTCCCCCGGAAGCTCATGCTCGAAGACCCGGATCTCGCCGGCGTCGGCGACCGCCTGCCCCGTGAGCAGCCTCATCGTGGTCGACTTTCCGGCGCCGTTCGGCCCGAGCAGGCCGAGGCAGATCCCCTCGGGGACCTCGAGATCGAGGCCGTCGACCGCGGTGATCGCGCCGAAGCGCTTGACCGCGCCCTTCAGCGAGATTGCGGGTGGCGCGTTCTGCATTGCCGGAAAGTTAGACGGGCGGGCGCGCCGGGATTCATCGGTCCGCGCCCTAGGGGACCCGATGCACCTCGAACAGATTGGTGCCGAGCTCCTGGCTGGGCAGGCCCGCGGTGATCGCGACCATGTCTCCGGAGGAGGCCAGCTCCCGCTCGCGTGCCAGGCGGACGCAATCGTCGAGCAGCTGCCTGAGACTGCTCCACTGCTCCGCCTGCACCGCCGAGACCCCGAACAGCAGATTGAGCCTGCGCACCGTGGCGAGGCTGGAAGAGACCGCCAGCACCGGGACTCGGGGCCGGTAGCTGGAGACCAGCCGGGCGGTGCGCCCGGAGTTGGTTGGCACCACGATCGCGGGCAGGCCTAGCCGGTAGGCGACCGCGACCGCGTGTTGGGCGACCGCCTCGGAGACGTCGCGCTCGCCCTCGTCGACCCGGTTGAAGACCCAGTCGCCGTAGGGAAGATGCGGCTCCGTAGAGCGGGCGATCCGATCCATCACCCGCACCGCCTCCACCGGGTGCTCGCCGACCGCGGTCTCCTCGGAGAGCATGACCGCGTCGGTCCCGTCGTAGATCGCGTTGGCGACATCGGTGACCTCGGCGCGGGTGGGCCGGCTGGCGCGGACCATGGTGGCGAGCATCTGGGTGGCGGTGATCGCCGGCTTCGAGGCCCGCCCGGCGAGCGCGATCAGCCGCTTCTGGGTGCCGGGAACCTCTTCCAGCGGCAACTCGATGCCGAGGTCGCCGCGGGCGACCATGATCCCGCTCTCGGCCGCCTCGATGATCTCCTCGGCGCGCTCGGCGGCCTGTGGCTTCTCGATCTTGGCGATCAGGGGGATGTCGGCGCCGCGCTCGCGCACCCGCGCCGCCACTCCCTCCAGGTCGGCGGGGCTGCGGACGAAGGAGACCGCGAGCAGGTCGATCCCCTCCCGGCAGGCGAAGTCGATCCACCGCTGATCGCCGCCGCCGAGGTCGGGCAGGGCGGCGTCGGCGCCCGGCAGGTTGACGCCCTGATGGGAGCTGACCGCTCCGCCGGCCTCGACCTCAAGGCTGACGTCCTCGCCCCTGATCGCGGCCACCCGCAGGCGAACCCTGCCGTCGGCGAGAAAGACCGAGTCGCCCTGCTTAACGGCGCTGGCGAACTTCGGCCATTGCACTGGCAGCAGCTCCGCGTTGCCCACGGTGCCGTCGGCGTCGCCTCGCATCGTCACCGTGCTCGCGGAGTGCAGCACGGCAATGCCCCCCTCCAGATCCCCCAGCCTCAGCTTCGGCCCCGGCAGGTCGGCGAGGATGCCGATCTCGCGATCGAGCTCCGCGGACGCCTCGCGGATGCGGCGCACGCTCTCGGCGTGCTCCTCGGGCGTCGCATGGGCGAAGTTGAGGCGGAAGACGTCCGCCCCGGCGGAGATCAGCTCGCGCAGGACCTCGGGCTCGCGGCTGGCAGGGCCGACTGTGGCGACGATCTTGGTCTTGCGGGGATTCGGGCGCGGTTCCGGTTGGCGTTGGTCCACCCCGTCAGTTTGACCCCTCCAGGGCGCGATCGACGGGATCGAGATCGCGATGCAGGTCCGCCACCGACTCCACCACCAGGCTCGCGCCCGCCCCCCGCAGCTCGGCCTCGGCGTAGCCGCCGCTGAGCACGGCCAGGGTGGGGATGCCCGCCCGGCGCGCCGCCTCCACGTCCCAGACCGAATCGCCGATCATCACCGCCTCGCGCGTCCCGGCCTTCTCCAGGGCGGCCTCGACCAGGTCGGCCTCGGGCTTGGTCTCCTCCACGTCGGCGGAGGTGGTCCAATCGTCAGCGCGCTGGCGGGCATCGAGCAGATCGAGGTAGTGCTCGACCTCGTCCTGCTTGGCTGAGGAGGCGAGGATGAGGCGGTGCTCGCCCTGCCCGAGCGCGGCCAGCAGCTCGCGCGCGCCCTCGAAGGGCACGATCTCCTCGATCATCGCCATGTAGAGGGGCTTCTCGGCCTCGCGGATCTCGTCGCCCTTCTCGCGCTCGACCTCGTCTCCGGCCAGGGCGGCGACGAGCTGGTCGCCGCCCATGCCGATCGCGCGATGGATGCGCCAGAGCGGCACCGGGGCACCGTGCTGGCGGAAGGCGCGATACCAGGCCAGGGCGTGGTGGTAGTTGGTGTCGACCAGGGTGCCGTCGATGTCGCAGATGACCGCGGTGCTCATCGCGACTGGCGCACCCGGGCCTCGGCGGCCGCGGTCTCGGTTCTCTCGCCGGCCGGGACGTTGGTCGGAGGCGGCATCCGGTCGGCCTCGCGCTCGGGCGGGCGCTCGTCGACCTCCTCCTCGAGTCGCTCGATCGCCGGCAGCCGCCAGACCGCGCTGGCCAGCACCAGCCCTCCCGCCGCCGAGAGCAGCGCCAGGAAGAGCTGACCGCCGCCGATCTCGGAGAGCTCGAAGAAGTCGCGCAGCGGCTCGACCGCCAGGGCCAGGGCGTAGAGGGCGCCGAGGGCGGCGACCAGGGCGAGCATGTAGCTCTGAATCGCGATGTGCTCGCGGCCCGGGCCTCGCTCCAAAAGCAGGATGAAGCTCAGGCCCAGGACGACCAGCGTGGTGGTCGCCGCCGTTCGCCCGTCCTGCAGCGAGCCGCCGAAGACGGTGTCGACGAAGAAGAAGCTCGCCAGCGAGCCGGCGGCGATCGCCAGCCCGGCGGGCACCGCGAAGGCCGCCAGCGCCCGCAGCAGCCGTCCCCGATACAAGGGGCCGTCGCTGGGGGCCAGGGCGAGGACGAACGAGGGGATCCCGATCGTCAGGAAGGCGGCCAGGGTGAGGTGGCGGGGCAGAAACGGGAAGGCGAAGCCGGGCACCGCCACCACCGCGATCAGCGCGGCGGCGTAGATCGTCTTGGTCACGTACAGCCGCCCCAGCCGGTGGATGTTGCGGGCGATCCGCCGGCCCTCGGCGACCGCCCGGGGCAGCCGTGCGAACTGGTCCTTGAGCAGGACGATGTCGGCGATGCCCTTGGTGATCTGGCTGCCCGAGCCCATCGCCACGGCCAGGCGGGCGCGCTTCAGCGCCGGCACGTCGTTGACCCCGTCGCCGATCATCGCTGTGAAGCGCCCGCGGTCGGCCAGCGCCGAGACCAGCGCCTTCTTCTGCTCGGGGCGAATCCGGCAGAAGACGGTGTTGCTCTCGGCGACCCGCGCGAGCGAGGCGCGGTCGTCGGGCAGCTCGTCTCCCTCGACCACCCCGGCCTCGGCGGGCACGCCGACCGCCCTGGCCACCGCGGTCACCGTCTGGCGGGCGTCCCCGGAGATCAGCTTCAGGTCCATCTGCTGCTCGCGCATGAACCGAACCGTGTCGCGAGCGTCGGGGCGAAGCGACTCCTCCAGCACGACCAGCGCCAGCGGGGTGACCGCCGGCGGGGGGTCCGAGTAGGCGTTGTCGGGCAGCCCGCCCGAGGCCCGGCCGAAGGCGACCACCCGCCGCCCGGCGCGGGTGTGGTCCTCGAGGCTGCGCTGCAGGGGGACCGGCAGGGCCATCGCCCCGCGCGCCATCAGCACGTCGGGCGCCCCGAGCACGTAGGTGTCTCCGCGACTTCCCCCCAAGGTGAGCCCGCTCCACTTCCACTCCGAGGAGAAAGGCACCTCCGCCGCCACCCGCTCGGCGGTGCCGGGGTAGCGCTCGGCGATCGCGGCCAGGGTGCGGTTGCGCTCGCCGGCGCTGGCGGCGAAGCGCGCCAGCGCCTGATGCGCGGCGGAGGCGTGCTTCTCGTCGGCGACCTCGACGGCCATCAGCTTCAGCTGGCCGGTGGTCAGCGTCCCGGTCTTGTCGACGCAGATCGTGTCGACCGCGGCCAGCGCCTCGGTCGCCGCCATCTGCTGGACCAGGGTGTCGAGGCGGGCCAGCCGCACCGCGGCCACCGCGAGGGTGACGCTCATCAGCAGCACCAGCCCCTCTGGGATCAGGGTGATCAGCCCGGCGGTCGCCGTCTGCGCGGCCTCCTGCAGGGGCTCCGCCCGGGCCGTCAGCGAGAAGATCAGCACCGCCGCCAGCGGCACCATCAGCCAGGTGCTGGCGACGATCACCCGGTTGACCTCCTCCTGCAGGGGGGAGGGGGGGTGCCGGAAGGCGCGTGCCTCGCCGGCGACCTTCTCCGCGTAGGAGTCCTCGCGCACCGCATCCACCTCGTAGTAGCCGGAACCGGCGATGCAGAACGAGCCCGAGAGCGCGCGCTGGCCGGGGCGCTTGCGCACCCCGTCGGCCTCGCCGGTCAGCATCGACTCGTCGAGGGTCATTCCGCGGCTCTCAACCACCTCGCCGTCGGCGACGAGCTGGTCGCCCGGCTCCACCCTGACGTAGTCGCCGGGGACGACCTCCTCCGCCCGCAACTCGGTCAGCTCGCCGTCGCGGACCGCCTTCGCCTTCGGCGCCACCAGCAGCGCCAGGTTGTCGAGCGTCTCCTTCGCTTTCAGCTCCTGGCGGATGCCGATGTAGCTGTTGAGGATGGCGATGAAGCCGAAGGCGGCGTCTGCCCACAGCCCCAGGGAGAGGATGAGGATGAAGAAGACGCCGATGATCGCGTTGAACAGCGTGAAGACGTTGCCGGCGACGATGCTGGCGGTGGAGCGGCTGGAGCGATCCTCGACCGGGCCGAGCTGACGCAGCCGCTTCGCCGCCTCCTTGCTGGAGAGGCCCCCGGGGTGGCTCGCCGCGCTCACCCCGCCATTCATAGCGAAGCGGGGTGCCGAGAACCCGCTCTAGCCCCAGAACCAGCGCTCGAAGCTCGCCAGGCCTCGGCGCCGCAGGCCGCGGCGGCCGAAGAAGGCAAGCTCCTCGCCGCCGGCGGGCGCCGTGGGTGCCGCGCTGCGTGCAGCGATGCCGGGAAGCCCGCGCTCGTGGGCCTCGAGCCCGATCGGCTGGCAGCGGCGGTGGGAGATGGTGCGGCCGCGCCCGTCGCGCGGGTAGGTGCGGGGCAGTCCGACCGCGGCGCAGCCCGCGTCGGTGACCACGTTCAGATAACGGTCCTCGCGGGCCGCGGCCGTGACCAGGACGGGCCCGGCCTCGGGCCGCAGGTCCTCGGGCCCATAGGGATGGCCCCGCAGCAGGCGGGCGACGTTGGCGCGCGCCACCGCCACGGTGCGGCACAGGTAGACGACCGGGAAGGACTCGGGCGGGTTCCAGCGGCCGCCACGCAGCGCCGCGGGGCGGCCGTCGAGCGGATCCTCCCAGTGGGGATCGGCGACCCGGTAGTAGGTGCCGCCGCGGCGGACGGTCCGCACCGGCGCGG
>CAYZPZ010000008.1:3479-13896 GCA_964480205.1 uncultured Conexibacteraceae bacterium | reverse complement strand
GGATCGGCGACCCGGTAGTAGGTGCCGCCGCGGCGGACGGTCCGCACCGGCGCGGGTCAGGCGGGAATCGCCCAGTCGAAGGAGCGGCGCGCCTTCGCGTGGAGCTGCTCGTGGCGGTCGCGCTCGATCATCTCCAGCATCGAGAGCCCGCCGTAGGCGGCGGCCGGGCGGCGGGCGATGCCCGGGATACGCTCGGGCTTGAGGCTGTGGGTGAGCAGGTCGCAGATCGAGGCGATGGTCGCCGCCTTCGCCTGGCGCGACGAGGGGATGCCCCGCTCGCGCCACTGCCCGATCGCCTGCCGGCTCACCCCGAACAGGCGGCCGAGCTCGGTCTCGGTGAGGCCCAGCGCATCGCTGATCTCGTCGAGCAGTGTGCGCGTGAGGACGGCGTTCATGGCTCCAGCCTACCGCAAGCAATCCGCAAGGGCCCCGCTTTTTTGGCGCGGTCGCATAGGCTTCGCCCATGGCGCTGAAGCTCGGGCTCAACCTCGGCTACTGGGGGATCGGACCGCAGGGCGACGAGGCGGTTGAGATCGTCCAGCGCGCCGAGCAGATCGGCTTCGACTCGGTCTGGGCGGCGGAGTCCTACGGCTCGGACGCGGTCAGCGTGCTGGCCTACCTCGCCGGCAAGACCGAGACGATCCAGCTCGGTGCCGCGATCCTGCAGGTGCCGGCGCGCGCGCCGGCCGCCGCGGCGATGGCGGGGACGACGATCGACGCGCTCTCGGGCGGGCGGTTCATCTTCGGCTTCGGTCCTTCGGGCCCGCAGGTATCGGAGGGCTGGTACGGGGTTCCCTACGAAAAGCCGTGGGGACGCACGCGCGAGTACGTCGAGATCGTCAAGCAGATCGTCGCGCGCGAGGGCAGGCTGGAGTACGAGGGCAAGCACTTCAAGCTGCCGCTGACCGAGGGCGAGGGCGTGACCGGTCAGGGCAAGGCTTTGAAGCTGAACATCCATCCGGTCCGCAACGAGATCCCGGTCTACGTCGGGGCGATCGGGCGAAGGTCGGTGGAGTTTGCGGCCGAGGTGTGCGAAGGCTGGATCCCGATCTTCTTCTCGGTCGACGAGTGGGAGTCGGCCTGGGGCGAGCACATCGAGGCCGGCCTGGCCAAGGGAGGGCGCTCGCGCGAGGATTTCGCGGTCTCGCCCTCGGTGCAGGTCGCGATCGATGGGGACCTCGACACGGCTCGCAGCGTGGTCAAGGCCGGGTTGCTTCTCTACCTCGGGGGGATGGGCTCCCGGAAGACCAACTTCTACGTCGATCTCACTCACCGCTTCGGGTTCGGGGAGGTAGCCGACCGGGTCCAGTCGCTGTACCTGGACGGCAAGCGCGACGAGGCCTATGCCGCGATCCCCGACGAGCTGGTCGACGCCACCTCGATGATCGGCACCGCCGACGAGGTCGAGGCGCGGGTGAGAGCGTTCGAGCAGGCCGGCGTCGATCGCATGATCGTCTCGCCGGTGCACGGCGACCACGGCGAGCGCCTGCACACGCTCGAGCGGCTTGCCGAGATGGTCGGCGCCGGCTCCCCCGCGTAGTCCGCGGGGCACTCGGCGCGGAATGCCCTGCGTCGAATAGATTTCCGCGCTCCTGATGCGGATCGGAGTCCCCAAGGAGACCGCCGAGCGGGAGCGGCGGGTCGCGCTCGTCCCCGAGGTGGTCAAGCAGCTCACCGCCAAGGAGCTGGAGGTCACGGTCGAGCCCGGTGCCGGGGCGGGCGCCTCGCACCCCGACTCCGAGTACGGCGAGGCCGGCGCCGGGGTGGACGGCGACGTCTGGGGAAGCGACGTGGTCCTGAAGGTGGCGCCCCCGACCACCGACGAGGTCGGGCGACTCAGCTCCGGCCAGGTGCTGATCGGCTTCCTGGCGCCCCTGACCAACCCCGACCTGGCCAAGTCGCTTGCCGACGGCGGGGTGACCAGCTTCGCGATGGAGGCGATCCCCCGGATCACCCGCGCCCAGTCGATGGACGCGCTCTCCTCGCAGGCCAACCTGGGCGGCTACATGTCGGTGCTGATCGCCGCCCGCGAGTCGGGCCGGCTGTTTCCGATGATGACCACCGCGGCGGGAACGATCGCCCCGGCCAAGGTGCTGGTGCTGGGCGCGGGCGTCGCCGGCCTGCAGGCGATCGCCACCGCCAAGCGGCTGGGCGGCGTGGTCACCGGCTTCGACGTGCGCTCGGTGGTCAAGGAGCAGGTCGAATCGCTCGGCGGCCGCTTCCTGGAGGTGGAGGCGGTCAAGGATGCTGAGGGCGAGGGGGGCTATGCCCGGCCTCTCACAGATGAGGAGAACGAGCGGCTTCGCGGCGAGCTGGCCGTGGCCGCCAAGCGCCAGGACGTGATCATCACGACGGCGGCGATCCCCGGCCGCGATGCCCCGCTGCTGGTCACCGCGGACGCGGCCCGGGAGATGAGTCCCGGCTCGGTGATCGTGGACATCGCGGCCGAGACCGGCGGCAACTGCGAGCTGACCAGGGCGGGAGAGATCGTCGACGAAGGGGGCGTCAAGGTGATCGGGCCGGTCAACCTGCCCAGCGAGATGGCCCCCGACGCCTCCTCTCTGTATGCCCGCAACCTGGCCAACCTGCTGGAGCTGCTGGTCGACGAGGGCAAGCTCAACCTGAACTTCGATGACGAGATCGTCTCCGGCGCCTGCCTCACCCACGAGGGCGAGATCGTCAACGAGCGCGCGAAGGAGGCCGCGGCCTGATGGACCTGACCACCGAGATCATCATTTTCGTACTCGCCGCCTTCGTCGGCTTCGAGGTGATCTCGAAGGTGCCGACCACGCTGCACACCCCGCTGATGAGCCAGACCAACGCGATCCACGGGATCGTGATGCTCGGCGGGCTGATCGTGATCGGGCTCTCCGACAACCTCCTCGACAACGTGATCGGCACGATCGCGATCGTCTTCGGCACGATCAACATCGTCGGCGGCTTCATGGTCACCGACCGGATGCTGGGCATGTTCGCGCGGAAGCCGAAACCGAAGGCGGAGGATGAGAGCGCGACGGTGACCCCGGAGGAGGCGGGCTCGGGATGAGCCCGCTGGCAGTGCTCGAGCCCGGCTCCTCGAGCGTCCAGTTCCTCTACCTGGCGGCGGTCGTCCTGTTCATCTACGGGGTGCGCCGCGGCACCCATCCGAGGACCGCCAAGCAGGGCAACCTGACCGCCGCCTTCGGCATGGCTATAGCCGTCGCCACCACTCTGCTGCTGGACGGGATCGGCAATTGGGGGCTGATCGTCGCCGGCATCGCGATCGGAACCGCGGTCGGGGTGGTCGCCTCGATCCGCGTGCAGATGACCGCGATGCCGCAGATGGTCGCGCTTTACAACGGCGTTGGGGGCGGGGCGATCGCGCTGATCGCCTGGGCCGAGCTGCGCGAGTCGCTCGACGTGGGCCATGGGCTGGAGCTGGAGACGCTGATCCCGATCCTGCTCTCCACGGTGATCGGCTCGATCTCCTTCTGGGGCTCGAACGTCGCCTTCGGCAAGCTGCAGGACCTGATCCCGACCAGCCCCCTGAAGCTGCCGGGCCAGCAGGTGCTGAACGCGCTGTTGCTGGTCGGGATCGTCGCCGCCTGCGTGGCCCTCTCCATCGACAACGAGTCCCCATCCGAGGCCCTGTTCATCGGCGTGCTGATCGCCGCCGCCCTGCTCGGGAATCTGGTGGTGCTCCCGATCGGCGGCGCCGACATGCCCGTGGTGATCTCGCTGCTCAACGCCTTCACCGGGCTGGCCGCCGCCGCCGCGGGCTTCGCCCTCGACAACATCGCCCTGATCGTCGCCGGCACCCTGGTCGGCTCCTCGGGAACCATCCTCACCCTGGAGATGGCGACGGCGATGAATCGCTCGGTGCCCAACATCCTGTTCGCCGGCTTCGGCGCGGCGCCCGCGGGTCCCGCCGCGGGGGGCGAGGAGCGCCCGCACACGTCGATTGGGCCCCAGGATGCTGCGATCTCACTCGCCTATGCCGACTCGGTGGTATTCGTGCCGGGCTACGGGATGGCGGTTGCCCAGGCTCAGCACGCGGTCAAGGAGCTTGCCGACGAGCTGGAGAAGCGGGGGGTGACCGTCAAGTACGCGATCCATCCGGTGGCGGGGCGGATGCCCGGGCACATGAACGTGCTGCTCGCCGAGGCGGACGTCCCCTACGAGCAGCTCAAGGAGATGGATGAGATCAACCCGGAGATGCCGCGCACGGACGTGGCGGTGGTGATCGGCGCCAACGACGTCACCAATCCGGCCGCCAAGGAGGACCCCGACTCGCCGATCGCGGGGATGCCGATCATCGAGGTCGACCAGGCCCAGCAGGTGATCGTGATCAAGCGCTCCCTCAGCCCCGGCTTCGCCGGCATCGACAACGACCTTTTCTACAAGGACAACACCTCGATGTTGTTCAGCGACGCCAAGGGCGCCGCCCACGAGATCGCCGGCGAGATCGAGGAGCTCTGAGATGAGGACCGCGGGGGTGGTCGCGGCGCTCGTCGCCTGCGCCGCCCTGCTGGGAGCCTGCGGTGGCGACTCGGGGGAGGAGGCGACCACCCTGCCCGAAACGCTGGAGGCGCCCGGCAGCGAGGACGAACTCGCCTTCTGCCTCGGCCGACTGATCGATCCTGACCTCGACGACCCCGAGCGCTTCGACCTCGTTTCGAACTGCACCGGCCTCGACCGCGAGGCGGTCGAGGCCCACCCGGACTTCGTCTCCTGTCTCTCCGGGGTCGCACGCGACGTCCCCAACGACCAGGTCCAGGAGCGCGTCGACCGCTGCCTGGCGATCTTCGGAGACGTCGAGCGCTCCGAGGAAGCGCCCGAGCCGGCCGAGTAGGGGATGGGCTAGACCCGGTCCTCGAAGTCGTCAACCCCGAGGGCTGAACAGCTCGACCACGCCGTCGACGTCGCGCGCGTTGATCCGCTCGACGACCAGGCGCACCAAGTCCGCGGCCTCACCCATCTCCGAGCTGCTAGTCGTGCCGGCGAAAGCGGGGCAGCGCCAAGCCGATGATGAAGCCGAGCACCGCCGCGAGCAGCAGGGCGAAGATCAGCGGGGTATCGGTCTCCGAGAAGAAGAATTCGACCCGGACCTTCTGTGAGTTCTGGAGGATGAAGATCGCAGTCAGGATCACCACCGCGATCGCGATGTAGAGCCGCCAGCGCGGACCGTTCGGGGTGGTAGTGGTCGGCGTGCCCTCCACGAGGCCGACCCTACCACGGGTCTCGGTGCCGATCCGCGAGCGCTTTGTCACCTTCCGCGCCCCATCCGTTGCAACCCGGCGGCGAGCGTCGCCGAGTGTGCCACGCGCGACAGGGCGCTCAGGTGGCGGCGATCGGATGCCGGCCAGGCCGCCGTCGAGTGGATCGGCCTGGTCCTGCTGGCCGCGCTGCTGCTCGGGGCCGTCCTGGTCGCGGCCGGCGTGCGCCTGCCCGGCACGACCCTGGCCGAGTCGATCGCCGAGCGGTTGGTCTGCGCGGTCCGGCTGACCGAGGACTGCCGCTCGGAGCCGAAGCTGAAGGCCGCCTACGGTCACGAGATCGCCGCCCTGCTCCGGGCACACGCTCCCGCCCTCCTCTACGAGGAGGGGATGCGCGCGCTGCCGGTGGACTTCCGCCGCTGCCGGGCCGACGGCTGCGCGGAGGGAGGGGAGGCGGGGCCGCAGACGCGTTCGCGGGCGCACGAGCCGGTCACCGCCTTCACCCACGTGATCGACTGCCGCGGGGGGCACGCCGCCCGAGCCGAGCGGGCGGGCGCGGACTGTTCCGGCGAGCGCCGGGGCAACCTCTACCTCCAGTACTGGTTCTATTACCCCGGCAGCGCCACCGCCGAGGGCTCGACCCCGCTGAAGCCGGCGATCCGCAAGATCAGCGCCAAGCTGGGCAAGCCGAGCTACCACCCGGATGACTGGGAGTCCTACCAGGTGCGGGTCGGGCCGCGGGGGCGATTCGCTCGCGCCAGCTCCCATCACGGCCACAGCTACGAGCTCGGCAGCGACCGCCTCGTCCCCGGCTACCGGCTGGACCGCCGCGGCCGGCGAGCGACGGTCGTCAAGCGACCGAGGGTTGAGAACGGCTGGGGACCGGATGTCGGCACGCTCTACGTCTCGGGCGGCAGCCACGCCGGCAACGCCCGCGTCTACAAGCGCGTGGCGCGGACCACCAAGGACCACCGCCTGAGGCTGATCCCGCTGCGCCGAATCGCCCGTACCGATGGCACGGCCTTCGAGGTCACCCCTCCGTGGGCCAAGCGGGTCTTCTTCGACCCGGAGGCCTCAGGGACCGGCTAGCTGACCTTCACTACTTCGGAGGCATCCGCAGGGCGCCGTCCAGGCGGATCGTCTCCCCGTTCAGCATCGGGTTCTCGACGATCTGGACGGCGAGCTGCGCGTACTCCTCGGGGCGGCCCAGCCGGGAGGGGAAGGGGATCCCTGCTCCAAGCGCCTCGCGCTGCTCCTCTGGCAGAGCGGCGAGCAGCGGCGTGTCGAACAGGCCCGGCGCGATCGTGTTGACGCGGATGCCTCGACTGGCCATGTCGCGCGCGGCGGGCAGGGTGAGGCCGACCACGCCCCCCTTGGACGCCGAGTAGGCGACCTGGCCGATCTGGCCGTCGAACGCGGCGATCGAGGCGGTGTTGACGCAGGCGCCGCGCTCGCCCTCGTCGTCGGGGTCGTTGTCGTTCATCGCGGTGCAGGCCAGGCGCAGAACGTTGAAGGTGCCGATCAGGTTGACCTTGACCACGTTGTGGAAGACCTCGAGGTCGTGGGGTCCCTGCTTGCCGGCGGTCCGCTGGGCCCAGCCGATTCCCGCGCAGCAGACCGAGATACGCAAGCCGCCATTGATCCGGCCGCGGTTTTTGTGGCGGCCGATTGTGTGGGCCGCCTCGACCGCGGCCTGCACCGGCTCGGGCTCCATCACGTTGGTCTCGAGGAAGCTGGCGCGATCTCCCAGCTCACTCGCCAGCGCCTCGCCCTTCTCGGCGTTGAGGTCGGCGATCACCACCGAGGCGCCGCGCTCGTGCAGGGCCCGGGCGGTCGCCGCGCCCAGTCCGGAGGCCCCGCCGGCGACCAGCGCACTTGTCCCCTCGATGCGCATCGGCGCGGCACCCTACATAACGCGCCGCCGAGAGCCGGTTGAGCCGGCTCGGTAGGGTTTTCGGATCGCGTCGGAGGTCGCCGCAGCAACCGGACCCGATTCCCCGCCCGCCGGGCAGGCCCTGAAGACCTCGCTGGCCGCGAGGCTGGAGGAGGCCCGCGCCCACACCCTGAAGCTGATCCAGCCGCTCACCGAGGAGCAGCTCAACCGCGTCTACTCGCCGATCCTCAGCCCGCTGATCTGGGACCTCGGCCACATCGCCAACTTCGAGGAACTGTGGCTGGTGCAGCGGATCGGTGGGCGCGAGCCGTTGCGCGGCGAGCTCGGCGCCTTCTACGACGCGATCGAGCAGCCGCGCAAGGTCCGCGGTGAGCTGCCGATCCTCAGGGCCGACGAGGTCCGGCCTTACATGGAGCAGGTCCGAGAGCGCACCCTGGAGGTGCTGGACGAGATCGACCTCGACGGTGGCGATCCCCTGCTCGCCCACGGCTTCGTCTACGAGATGCTGCTCGCCCACGAGCACCAGCACAACGAGACGATGCTGCAGCTGTTGCAGATGGTGGACTCCTACGAGCCGGTCGAGGTCGACCCGGGCCCCGCCGCGGAGAAGGCCTCCGAGGGCCCGGAGATGGTCGAGGTCGCCGGAGGGACGCGCGAGATCGGCGCCCCCGGGCCCGAGCGCGGCTTCGCCTACGACAACGAGCGCCCCCGCCACCGGGTGGAGCTGGAGCCGTTCCTGATCGACCGCACGCCGGTCACCAACGCCGCCTACATCTACTACCTGGAGGGGACCGGCGCCGAGCCGCCGATGTACTGGGAGCGCGATGGCGAGGGCGGCTGGACCCGGACGGCGATGGGCCGTACCGAGGAGGTCGACCCGCGCCTGCCGGTGATTCACGTCTCCTGGGACGAGGCCGACGCCTTCGCCCGCTGGGCCGGCAAGCGGCTGCCGACCGAGCCCGAGTGGGAGGCGGCCGCCATCGGCGCGGATCGCAGGCGCGCCAACCTCGATCAGCTCTCCTTCGGCCCCGCGCCGGCGGGCGCCTACGGGGACGCACCCTCCGACTGCGGCGCGGTGCAGATGATCGGCGACGTCTGGGAGTGGACCTCGAGCGACTTCACCGCCTACCCGGGCTTCGAGGCCTTCCCCTACCCCGAGTACTCCGAGGTCTTCTTCGGTCCCGAGCACAAGGTCCTCCGCGGCGGCGCCTGGGCGGCGCGGCGCAGCGTGATCAGGACCAGCTTCCGCAACTGGGACCTGCCCGTGCGGCGCCAGATCTTCGCCGGCATCCGCTGCGCCAAGGACGCCTAAGCGATGAATCGGATCCGCGCCGAGCGTCTCTGAGATAGGTAGCAGAACGGAAGCCATCGACTCCGCGGCGACGACATCCAAGCCCGTCAGCATCGACGTCCACCTGCCGCCCGGCGGTCCATTGTCGGGAATGGCTGCCGACGTCCGCGCCGGGCTGACCAAGCCCTTCAAGGAGCTCTCCCCTCGCTACTTCTACGACGAGCGCGGCTCGGAGCTGTTCGAGCGGATCACCGAGCTTCCCGAGTACTACCCGACCCGCTGCGAGCGGGCGATCCTCGAGGGCGAGGCGGCGGCGATCTGCGAGGCCGCGTGCCACCCGGCCAGCCTGATCGAGCTTGGCTCGGGCGCCGCGACCAAGACGCGCGTTCTGCTCAGCGCCCTGCGTGAGGCCGAGTGCCTGCGCACCTACGTGCCCGTCGACATCTCCGAGGAGATCACCCGCCGCACCGCCGAGCAGGTCGCGGCCGAGTACCAAGGGGTGCGGGTCCGGGGACTGGTCTGCGACTACGAGCTCGACCTGGAGCGGGTGCCGGTCGGGGGGCCGCGCGTGATCGCCTTCCTCGGCGGCACGATCGGCAACTTCGCTCCAGCGCAGCGCGCCAGCTTCCTCCGCCGGGTCGCCAACCTGCTCGGCCCGGAAGACCGCTTCCTGCTCGGCACCGATCTGGTCAAGGACCGCGCCACCCTGGAGGCCGCCTACAACGACTCGCAGGGGGTCACCGCGGAGTTCAACAAGAACGTGCTCGCCGTCCTCAACGCCGCCCTGGGGGCCGACTTCGACCCCGATTCCTTCGAGCACGTGGCGCGCTGGGACGACGACAACCTCTGGGTCGATATCCGCCTGCGCTCGCTGCGCGACCAGGTCGTGGACTTCACCGAGCTCGGGATGCTGGTCCCTTTCCGCGCCGGCGAGGAGATGCGCACCGAGCTCTCCACCAAGTTCGCCCGTCCCGGTCTCGAGGGGATCTACGCCGAGGCTGGCCTCGAGCTGACCGACTGGTGGACCGACCCCGAGGGTCGCTACGCGCTCAGCCTGGCGCGGGCGGTCTGAGCCTCGAGGCGACCGAGCCCTAGCCCGGCGCCAGCGCCTCGATCAGCTCGCCGAGCTTGTCGGGGGTGGTGATCGGGGTCAGCACCGGCACGGTGATGCCGCCCTCGACGTAGGCGGCGAGGCGCTCTCGCATCTGCTCCGGCGACCCGAAGATGAACATGTCGGAGATCAACTCCCAGGGGGCGAGCTCGGCGGCCTTCTGGCGGTCCTTGGCCGCCCAGGCCTCGACCATCGGGTCGATCGCCTCGCCGTGCCCGAGCCAGCGGTAGAAGGCCTCGTAGACCGGGACCGTTATGTAGGAGGAGAACATGAACCGCGCCAGCGGCTCGACTTGCTCGCGCTCGCCGGGCAGGCAGAAGAAGCGGCATAGGAGCTCGAAGCCCTCCGCCGCCCCGTCCAGCTGCTCGACCACCTTGGGTAGCCCGGAAAGCGGCAGGAAGTTGGTGAAGGCGCCGTCGGCCTTCTCCACCGCCAGGCGCAGCATCTTCGGTCGTAATGCGGCGAGGGCGATCGGCACCTCGTGCCCGGGCGGGGCCTCCAGCTTGAAGCCGTCCACCCGCTCGCCCGCCAGGACCGGCTTCAGGAAGTCGACGGTCTCGGAGATGCGCGACAGGGGCTTGCCGAACGGAAGCCGGTTCCAGCCCTCGACGATCCGGTCCGAGGAGGCGCCGATCCCCAGCAAGAACCGCCCGCCCGAGGCCTCGGCCAGGGCGGCGGCCTGTTGGGCGAGCAGGGCCCGCCCGCGCAGGGGGACGGCCACGACGCCGGTGCCCAGGCGGACCCCCTCGGTCCATTCGCAGCAGAGCGCCAGCGGGGTGAAGCCGTCGGGGCCGTTGGTCTCGCCCGACCAGATGTCGGTGTAGCCGGCGGCCTCGGCGCGCTTGACGTGCTCGGCGCTGGCCGACAGCGGCGTCGCCGGCAGCGGCAGCGTCAGTCCCCAGCGGTTCACGGTGGCGCGACCCTAC
>CAYZPZ010000008.1:0-3379 GCA_964480205.1 uncultured Conexibacteraceae bacterium | reverse complement strand
GGAGGCAGAGAACCACGTCATCTCCCAGGACGTCCGGTCGGGCTCGCACCCGGACCGCAACCTGGCGCTGGAGCTGGTGCGGGTGACCGAGGCGGGCGCGCTCGCCGCGGGCCGCTGGATCGGCCGCGGCGAGAAGGAGAGCGCCGACGGCGCCGCCGTGGACGCGATGCGGATCATGCTCGACACCGTTCCGATGGACGGGATCGTGGTGATCGGGGAGGGCGAGAAGGACGAGGCTCCGATGCTCTACAACGGCGAGCAGATCGGCGACGGCAGCCCGCCCGTAGTGGACATCGCCGTCGACCCACTGGAGGGGACCACGCTGACCGCACGCGGCCAGCCCGCCGCGCTCTCGGTCATCGCCCTCTCGGAGCGCGGGACCATGTTCGACCCCGGCCCCTGCGTCTACATGGAGAAGATCGCCACGGGGCCGCGTGCCGCCGACCTGATCAGCCTGACCGAGCCGCTTGAGCAGGTGATCCCGAAGATCGCCGAGCGCAAGGGCGGCGAGCCCGGGGACGTGACCGTGGTGATGCTCGATCGCTCCCGCCACGAGCAGGCGGTCGAGACGTTGCGCGAGGTGGGGGCCGCGATCCGCTTCATCTCCGACGGCGACGTCGCCGCCTCGCTGCTGGCGGTGATGCCCGACACCGGCATCGACCTGCTCTGGGGAATCGGCGGCACCCCCGAGGGAGTGCTTTCGGCGGCCGCGATCAAGTGCATGGGCGGCCGCATCCTGGGCCGCCTGTGGCCCCGCGACGATGAGGAGCGCAAGGCCGCCGAGGAGGCCGGCTACGACCTCAGCCGCGTACTCGGCACCGACGACCTGGTCGGCGGCGAGGACGTCTTCTTCGCCGCCACCGGAGTGACCGACGGCGATCTGCTCGACGGGGTGCGGGTAACCGACGTCGGCCTGGCCACCACCGACTCGCTGGTGATGCGCTCGCGCTCGGGGACGATCCGGGAGGTCAAGGCGCGGCACGACCGGCCCAAGCTGCGCGAGGTAACGGGCGGCCTGTACGGGTAGTTGACGGTTTCTGCCACGCTGGTGGAACCAGGGGGCGGGGCGCGCCCGCCAACCGAACGAAAGGGGAGGCTGATGAGATTCAGAAGCGCGAGTCGCCGCAGGCGGATCGCTCTGGGCCTCGCCGTCGCCGCGGTCGTCACGGCGGTCTCGATGCCGGCGGCGTTCGCCCACAAGAAGAAGTTCGACGGCAACGTCCAGCTGAAGATCACCAACCTGACCGAGACCACCGCCCAGTACTCGGGCAAGGTGAGCAGCGAGAAGGCCAAGTGCCGGGCCAGGCGCATCATCACGGTCAGCGTCAACGGGGTGCCGATCGCCACCGCGACCTCGCTCAAGAGCGGCTTCTGGGCGGTATGGGGGCCGCGGCAGCCGAAGGGAGCCTTCGTCGTCGCGCACATGAAGAAGCGATTCACGGCGAAGAGCCGCAAGCACCGGCACAAGTGCAAGTTCGACACGACGCACAAGCGGGCCCTGAACTAGCGCCCGCACCGAGAACGTCCCGGACACCCACGCGTAGGGTGGGTGCGCGGGACGTTCGTTGTGCGCGGCGCGGCTATCCGTCGACGGGAAGCCTGCCGGTGTCGTCCTGTTCGTGCCGTAACGAGTTGATCACGGCGCCTGCGAGCAGTCCCAGGCTGATCGCGTAGAACCAGATCAGGGCGACGACGATGAAGCCGATCGTGCCGCCCACCCGGGTGAGGTCGGAGATGTTGGTGAGGTAGAAGGGGAAGACGTAGTTGGCGATTCCCACGGCGGTGCTGAAGAACAGCGCCCCGGGCCAGACCGAGCCCCAGGGCATGTGTCCCTTCGGGACCGACCAGTAGATGGCCGAGACCACGGCGAAGGTGACGAGGAAGCCGCCGACCACGAAGATCGAGATTCGCACCGCCCCGAACTCGTCCAGGCCCCAGGGCAGGTCCTCCGCCCCGGCCAGGGCCGCGCTCTCCACAGCCGGCACGACGACGCTTGCGGCGAGCAACGCGGTCAGCGCGACCAGCATGACCAGCGCGAAGCGCTTCTGGGCGAGCCAGCTCCGGCACTCGACGTGGTAGATGCGGCAGAAGGCGGTGTCCATCGCCCCCCAGAAGGACGCCCCGATCCAGACGCCGCCCACCGCGGCGGCGACCCCGATCGTGGTCGAGCTCGAGCGCACGCGGTCGATCGCGTTCTCCAGGGTGGCCTGCTCGAGGTTGGGGAACAGCCGCTGGATGTCGATGATCACGGTCTCCTCGATCTCCGCGCTGTTGACCACCTGACCGAAGATGAACAGGACGAGCAGGGCGAATGGGAAGATCGCCAGCATCAGGTTGTAGGCGACCATCCCGGCCAGGCCGGTGATGTTCTCCTTGTAGGCGCGGTTCCAGAACGCCCGCAGCCACGGCGAGCGCCAGGGGGGCGGCCGCTCGTGCTCGCGCTGCCGCCTGGGCAGCCAGAGCCTCATGCCTTACGAGTAACGATCGTGCGAGGAGGTGTTATTGGGTGAGCGCGCGGAACTTTCCGGCCAGTCGGCTGTTTTCCCATTAGGAAGCAGGCTTGCAGGGCCGCGCGTTTCTTGACTTCAAAATGTATAGCGGTTAGGCTTCGAACAGACGTTTGAGGATGTGTAACAAGGGCCGTGGTGCCTGTTGAATCGACCCAGACGCGGATTCGGACGCCGTTCCGATCCGCGTTTCGTGGCCTCAGGGGCCAAACGGTAAAGCTTTCGGTGCGGCGCCCCGACCAACAGTGAGACTGACACGAAACGCCCAGAACCGGGTAGCTGAGACAGACGGCCAGGAAACCACTTCGGAGCAAGGAAGGAAAGCCACGCGGATGCTAGTTGCGGAGCTACAGGAGCTTGAAGAGGTAAAGACCCTGATCACCAAGGGTCAGCAGCTCGGCGTGCTGACCTTCGGAGACGTCGCAGCGGCGGTCTCCGAGGTCGAGCTGGACGAGTCCGACGTCGAGGATCTCTACGGCCACCTCGAGAAGTCGGGAATCGAGCTGGTCGAGGACGTCGATCCGGCACAGAGGGCCGCCGCCGAGGCCGAGCCGGATGGCAAGGGCCGGGGTCGCAAGCGCCAGAAGCAGGCGCTCGACCTGAAGCCCGACATGACCACCGATTCGCTGCAGCTCTTCCTCAAGGACATCGGCAAGGTCAGGCTGCTAACCGCCGCAGAGGAGGTCGACCTTGCGAAGCGGATCGAGCGCGGCGACCTCGATGCGAAGCAGAAGATGGTCGAGTCGAACCTCCGCCTGGTCGTTTCGATCGCCAAGAACTACCGCAACCAGGGCCTGCCCTTCCTCGACCTGATCCAAGAGGGGACGCTGGGCCTGGTACGCGCCGCCGAGAAGTTCGACTACCGCAAGGGC
>CAYZPZ010000007.1:0-20754 GCA_964480205.1 uncultured Conexibacteraceae bacterium | reverse complement strand
AGACCCACCGAGCCAGGGCCGTGGTGCTCTCGATGGGGGCCGAGCCCAAGCGCCTCGGCATTCCCGGCGAGAGCGAACTCGCCGGCAAGGGCGTCTCCACCTGCGGCGTCTGCGACGGCGCCTTCTTCAAGGGCGAGGACGTAGCCGTGATCGGCGGCGGCGACTCCGCGATGGAGGATTCGATCTTCGTCTCCAAGTTCGCGAACCAGCTGACTTCGATCCACCGCCGCGACGAGTACCGCGCCTCGGCGATCATGCAGGAGCGCGCCCGCGAGCGGGACAACATCGAGTTCCTCACTCCGTACGTGCCGACTGAGTTCATCGCCGGAGACGACGGCAAGATCGCCAAGATCGCGCTCGAGCACGCCGAGACCGGGGAGCCGAAGGAGCTCGAGGTCGGCGGCGCCTTCATCGCGATCGGCCACCACCCCCGCTCGGAGCTGGTCTCCGACCAGGTCGAGCTGGACGAGAACGGTTACGTGGTGGTCTCAGAGCCCTCGACCAAGACGAAGCTGGCCGGCGTCTTCGCGGTCGGCGACCTGGTCGACCACACCTACCGCCAGGCGGTGACCGCCGCGGGCTCCGGCTGCAAGGGGGCGCTCGACGCCGAGTGGTACCTGCGCGACCTGCCCGGCCCTGCCCCCGAGGAGCACTGGGGCAAGCCGGCCGAGGTGGCCGGCGCGGTCGAGGCCGGAGGCCGATAGCCCTCGGACATCAGCGCCGCTTATCGGCGCGATCAGAAATCCGACATGGTCCGCGACGGGCCCGCCCCTAACCTGGCCGCATGGATCGACGCTCCTGGATTCTGCTTCTCACCCTCGGCGCGATCTGGGGCGCCTCCTACATGTTCATCGAGATCGGTCTCCGCGATCTCTCTCCGGCGATGGTCGCCTTCGTGCGGATCGCGCTTGCGGCGCTCGTCCTGCTGCCGCTGGCCGCCGCGCAGGGGGCGCTCACCGGGGTGCGCCCGCTGCTGGGGTGGCTGCTGTTGGTCGGCGCAATCCAGGTCGCCGGGCCGTTCCTGCTGATCGGCGCCGGTCAGGAGGAAATCCCCTCCTCATTGGCAGGAATCCTGGTCGCCTCGGCGCCGCTGTTCACGGCCCTGCTTGCGATCTGGGTGGATCATGAGGAGCGCTCCCAGGGCCTTCGCTTGGGCGGCATCCTGACCGGCTTCGCCGGGGTCGCCCTGCTGCTCGGCGTCGACCTGGGGGGCGAGGGCGCGGCGCTGGTCGGTGGGCTCTTCGTGGTCCTAGCCGGCCTCGGCTACGCGATCGGCGGCTTCCTTGTCAAGCACCGCCTCACTGGGGTCGCGCCGGTGGCCATGTCGGGCCTGGTGATGGCCGCGGCCGCGATGGTGATGCTGCCAGTCGCGGTGACCACGGCGCCCAGCGAGTTCCCCAGCCTCGGGCCGATCGCCGCGGTGGCGACCCTGGGGATCCTCGGCACCGGAATCGCCTTCGTGATCTTCTATGGATTGATCGCCAAGGTCGGCCCGGCCCGGGCCTTCCTGGTCACCTACATCGCGCCGGGCTTCGCCGTTTTCTATGGCGCCACGCTGCTGGCCGAGGAGGTCACCATCGCCACCATCGCCGGCCTACTGCTGATCCTCGCCGGGTCCTGGCTGGCCGCGGAGGGCCGACTGCCCTGGCGGCCGCGAGTACCGGTCGAGGAGGGGCCTCCAGGCATGCCCGTGGAGCCCGTCGAGGACAGCGCCTGAGATTCGGCTTGACATACCGGCTGGTATGTGAGTAGATACCAGGCGGTATCTGAATGGAGGCGTCGACACACACCTTCCTGTTCGCCGATCTGGTCGGCTACACGGCCCTAACCGACGCCCACGGCGACGACAGGGGGGCCGCGGTGGCGCTGGAGTTCCAGGCGCGGGCCAGGCAGCTCGCCGCCCGCCACCGGGCCGAGCTGGTCAAGGCGCTGGGGGACGCGGTCATGCTCCGTTGTCCCGACGCCAGGGCGGCGATCGACCTCGGGGTCGGCCTGGTGGAGGCGCACCAGCGCCGGCAGGAGCTGCCACCCGTTCGGGTGGGCGTCCACTGCGGCCCGGCCGTCGGTCACGACGGCGATTGGTACGGCCGCAGTGTCAACGTCGCCTCGCGCCTCTGCTCGGTGGCCGGCGGGGGCGAGGTGCTGGTCAGCGAGACGGCGTGGGAGGCGGCCGGCGAGCTGCCGGCGGTCGAGGCCGGCGAGCGGCGCCTTCACTGGCTCAAGAACGTGACCGAGCCGGTGCCGGCCCGGCTCGCCCGGATTCGCGAGCGGCCGCGGGGGCGCCGGCGCTGGTGCAGGCGCTCGCACAGGGCTCTTCGGGCGAGGGTGGCGTGAGCGCGACCGCGACCAAGGCGCCGGCCGCCCGGGGCCTCGGAGGTCGTGCGGAGGAGCCCTCGCTGCCGCCGGGCCCCGATTGGGGCCTCGCTCGGTCCACGCTGCGTTGGTGGCGGCGGCCACTCGACGTGCTCGAGTACTGCCAGTCCCGCTACGGCGACATGTTCACCTACCGGCTGCCCCACGAGGGAACCTGGGTGTTCGTCTCCGATCCCGAGGCGGTGAAGCAGGTCTTCACCGGCGATCCGCGCCTGCTGCATGCGGGCGAGGGGAACATCATCTTGCTCCCCGTTCTGGGCGACCGCTCGGTGCTGCTGCTCGACGAGCCCGAGCACATGGTCCAGCGCAAGCTGATGCTGCCGCCCTTTCACGGCAAGCGCATGCAGCGCTACGCCGAGCTGATGGCTGGGGTCGCCGCCGAGGAGATCGAGCGCTGGCCCGCCGACCGCCCGCTTCGGACCCGGCCGCGAATGCAGGCGCTCACCCTGGAGGTGATCCTGCGCGCGGTCTTCGGTGTGCAGGAGGGCGAGCGGCTGACCCACCTGCGCGACGAGCTCGGCAGGCTGCTGGAGATGCTCTCCCAGACGCGGCGGGTGACGGTGCTGATCGCGCTCGGCCCGAAGCGGATCCGTAGGTTCCCTCCCTTCAGGCGCGCGATCGAGCGCGTCGACCGGATCCTGTTCGAGGAGATCGCGGCGCGCCGCCGCGCCCCTGACCTGGCCCAGCGCGAGGACATCCTTTCCCTGCTGGTCCAGGCCCGCCACGAGGACGGCCGGGAGATGGGCGACCGCGAGCTGCGAGACGAGCTGATCACGCTGCTCGTCGCGGGCCACGAGACCACCGCCACCGCGCTGTCGTGGGCGATCGAGCTGCTCTCCCGGCACCCCGCCGCCCTCGATCGCCTTACCGAGGAGGTGGACGCCGGCGAGGCCGCCCACCTGGACGCCGTGATCAAGGAGACGCTGCGCTTGCGACCGGTGATCGCACTCGTGCTTCGCAAGCTGGTCGAGCCGATGGAGATCGGCGGCCGGCTGCTGCCGGCCGGAGTCTCGGTGGCACCCTCGATCCACCTCGTCCACCGGCGCCCGGAGATCTATCCGGAGCCCGAGCGGTTCCGGCCGGAGCGCTTCCTGGAGCGCCAGCATCAAACGGGTGGCGCCTCGGCTTCCCCTGCGGCGCCCCCTCGCACGTACACCTGGATTCCATTCGGCGGCGGGGTTCGCCGCTGTCTGGGGGCCTCGTTCGCCGAATTCGAGATGAAGGTGGTGCTGCGCGAGCTGGTCGCGCGGCGCCGGCTGCTCCCCGTCGGGTCCGGCCCGGAGCATCCGGTGCGCCGCATGATCACCAATGTGCCGAGCCGCGGCGCGGAGGTGACCGCGGCGAGACGATGAAGGCTCGCAAGGAACAGCAGGCGCGGACGCGCGAGGCGCTGTTGCAGTCGGCGGCCCGTCTCGTCCGCGAGCGCGGCCTGGACGGGACCTCGGTCGAGGAGATCGCCGCGGACGCCGGCTTCACCAAGGGAGCCTTCTACGCCAACTTCCGCAGCAAGGAGGAGCTCTTCCTGACCATGCTCGATCAGAATTTCGCGGCGGAGATGGAGCGCATGGACCGGGCGCTCGCCGGCCGAGGCGACCCCGGCGAGGAGGCCCGTCAGGCGGCCCAGGAGTTCACGCGCTACCTCGCCGATCCGGAGTGGCCGCTGCTCTACTTCCAGTTCGCCTCGCAGGCTGCCCGCGACGAGGACTTCCGCGAGGAGCTGGCCACGCGCTGCCGGGCGATGAGGGCGCGCATGGTCGAGATCCTCCGCCGCTGGTCGGCTGACTTCCCCGCTGAGCCGCCAGTGCCGCTCGAGGACCTGGCGGCGATGACCGACATCATGGCGACCGGCTTCATCGCCGAGCACACGATCGACCCTGAACTCGAGGAGGAGCTGCTGCCGGCGATGATGGGGATCTTCTTCCTGGGCTGCCAGGCGATGGCCGTCGGCTGGCAGCCGCCCCCGAAGGCCGCCGACCGCGCCCGCGACGACGGTTCGCGATGAGGGCGTCGCGGCCCTTCTACATCGCCTTGCGCGCACCCGCCCTCGCCGACCGCCGCGGCCTGCGCTGGCTGCTCAGCGATCGGATCTGGCCCGTCCCCGTGCTTGTGATCAGGCATCGTGGGCGACGCAGCGGTCGGCTGTACGCGACGCCGGTGGAGGCGCTGGTCGAGGACCGCGAGAGGGGGCGGGTCGTGATCTCGCCGATGCGCGGGGTCGAGGGCGACTGGTACCGGAATCTGATCGCTGGTGGACTGGTGGAGATCAGCCTGCACGGGGAGCGCTTCGAGGCCGACTGGCGTCAGCTCTCGGAGCGTGAGAAGGAGGCGGCGGTTCGCGAGTATCTCGAGGCGCATCCGCGCTACGCGCCCCTCGTCGCCCGGAGCCTGATGCGCCTGCACGGACTCGAGGGCGACCCAGCCGCAGAGCTGCCGCGAGCGCTGCCGATGCTGGAGCTGACGCTGCGCCCGGAGACGACCTAGGACCGGACCGCCGTTTTCCGCGGTCACCGCACCGGGTAGCGCTTCAGGGTGGAATCTGCGTTCGGCGAGTGCCCCGCGCAGGCGGCGGCCCACGGTCGATGCTGAGGCGGCGACTGGCCGCCGTGCTCGGCGCGGTGGCCCTGGCGGCGGCGACTCTGTGGTACCTGACAGCGCCCCCGAAGGGGGTGGACGGCTACCGCGATCGCGCCGCCTCGACCATGGAGACGATTCACTCGCAGGTCCAGCTCGCCCGGATCTGGGTGGAGACCGAGCAAGATGGCGAGTCCACAAAGCCGGCGGTGCTGGTGGGGCTCCAGGAGGTGGAGCGCGACGCGGCCGGCGCCGCCTCCCGCTTCGAGGGCCATGAGCCACCGTCTCAGCTCCTCGGGCTCCGCGCGGAGTTCACCTCCCTGACGACGGAGGTGAGCGACGCCCTCTCCGCGCTTCGCGTTGCCGCCCAGCAGGAGGAGTGGGAGCGGCTGGGCGAGCTCTCCGAGCCGCTGCCCGAGCTGGCGGACCGCCTGAAGCGATTCCAGGAGCGGGCGGAGCCGTGAACTCCTCCCGGATCTTTGCGTTCACGCTTGGGACCTTGTCCGCCGTTGGAGGCTTCATCGACATCGGAGATCTCGTCGCCGATGCGCAGGTCGGGGCTCGCTTCGGCCTTCGCCTGGCGTGGGTGACGCTGTTCACCGTCGCCGGGATCATGTGCTTCTCCGAGATGGCGGGTCGCATCGCGGTCAAGACCCGGCGCCCCGCCCTGGCGCTGGCGCGCTCGCGGCTGGGCCCGAGATACGGGCTGTTCGGGTTGATCGGCTCGCTGATGGTGACCGGGCTGCTGGTGATGGCGGAGCTGGCCGGTGTCGCACTCGCGCTGCAGCTGGCGAGCGGGCTGCACTACCTGCTCTGGGTCCCGGTCGCGGCGTTCCTGATCTTCGCAGTCATCTGGACGCTTCCGTTCGAGCTGATGGAGCGCCTCTATGGAGTCCTCGGGCTGACCATGCTGGTCTTCGTCGTCGCGATCTGGCACCTGGGGCCAGACTGGGGCGAGCTGCAGCGGTCGGCAACGACGCTGCGACCGACCGCGGACGAGAGCTGGGCCACCTACCTCTTCTTCATGGTGGTGCTGATCGGCGCCCAGATGACGCCGTACGAGATGTTCTTTTTCTCGTCGGGGGCGGTCGAGCACCGCTGGCGACCGAAGGATCTGGTGGAGTTGCGGACCAACGTCCTGATCGGCTTTCCGCTCGGGGGGATTCTCGCCGTCGCGATCCAGGTTGTCGCCTTCCTGGTCTTTTTCGACGCCGGGATCCACGTGGAGCACGTCTCGCAGACGGCGCTGCCGGTCGCCGTGGCGCTCGGGAAGGTAGGGCTGATCGTCGCCATCGTGGGCATCTTCGCCGTCACCTTCGGCGCCGCACTGGAGACGCTGTTCGCGACCGGATACGACGTCGCCCAGTACTTCGGCTGGTCCTACGGGAAGTTGCAGTCCCCCGCGCGCGCCTCGCGGTTCACCACCGTGGTCCTCGGGCTCCTGCTCGCATCCACCGCGCTGGCCCTGACCACGGTCAATCCGATCACGGTCACCATCGTCGCTGTGACCTGCAGCGCGGCGCTGCTCCCCTTCCTGTTCCTGCCGGTGCTGCTGGTCGCTAACGACCGCGAGCTGATGGGCGACTTGGCTAACGGGCGCCTATCCAACGCGGTCGGCGTTTTCACGATCGCGGTCTCGGTCCTGGTTGCGGCGCTGGCGATCCCATTGCTGATCCTGACCAAAGGGGGCTCCATATGAGCAGCGATTTGAGCGCGCGGATCTCTCTGCTCGACAACCAACTCATCGACGCCGACGAGGTGCCGGTCGGGCGGGTGGACGACCTGGAGCTGAGCGTCCGGGATGGCGGGCCGCCCCGCGTCCAGGGCGTGCTGACCGGCTCACAGGCACTGGGCGAGCGCCTGGGAGGAGGGATCGGTCGCTTGATGGCGGCGGTCTCCGCTCGGCTGCGGTCGGCCGACGCCGCGGAGGGGCCGACCCGGCTCGAGCCCGGCCTGATCGCGGAGCTCGAGCCGCTGGTGAAGCTCAGAGCCCCGCTTCGAGAGCTCGATCAGGTCGCTGGGTTGGAGCGCTGGCTGACGGAGAACGTGATCGAAAAGCTGCCGGGGGCGGGCGATGCGAATCTCTGAGCTGTTCTCCGCGCACGTGGTCGATGAGGATGGACGCGATCTCGGCCGGGTCCATGACGTCCGGTTGAAGCCGGTGGGCAGAGGATCCAAGCGGACCTTCGAGGTGAGTGGGCTGGCCGTTGGGCCCTCGGGAATGCTGTCGAGGGCTGCCCATGCCTGGGGCTATGCGGAGGATCGCGCCCAGGCGCCGCTGCTGCTGAAGGCGCTGACCAGGCGGGCGGTGCGAGAGTCCAGATTCATCCCGGCGGATCGCGTGCTGGATTGGCATCCGCCCGAACTGCGCATCAGCGGGTCCGGAGAAGAGCTGGAGCCCCTGAGCGGAAGGCTTCGGCATGAATGAGGCGGAGGCGCTGGTGGCCGGCTGGGCGTTGCTGGCCGCACTGGTTGGGATCGCGGCCGCGCTCATGACACGCCGCCGCAAATGAGCTCGGAGCTCACGGCAACTCGCCCGTCACGGCAGCCTCGCGCAGCAGCGGCGCGGGCCGGTAGGCCTCGCCGCGCAGCTCCCGCAGCTCCTCCAGGGTCCCGAGGGCGCGCGACCAGCCCAGGCGGCCGCCCCAGGCCAGCGGGCCGAGCGGCCAGTTGAAGCCGAGGGTCATCGCGGTGTCGATGTCGGCGGCCGATGCCACCCGCTCCTCCAGGGCGAAGCAGGCTTCGTTGACGATCTGCGCGACGATGCGGCGGAGGACCTCCGGGGCCCGCGGCCCGGCGACCCGCTCCAACTCGTCGTCGTCGACGATCGGTCGCTCCGCCGACACCTCGGGGTCACGCTCGCGGTGGGGCTTCTCCTTCGCGTAGCGGTAGAAGCCGCGGCCGGATTTGCGCCCCAGCCTGCCCGAGGCCACCATCCGCTCCTGGATCGGGTGTGGGCGCCACCGCGGCTCCCCGAGGGACTGCTCGTGAAAGGAGCGCGCCACCCCGAAGTTGACGTCGATCCCGATCAGGTCCATGAGCTCGAATGGGCCCATGCGAAAGCCGGCCCCCAGGCGGCAGATGCGGTCGATCTCCTCGTGTGAGGCGACGTTCTCGCCGAGCATCCGCAGCGCCTCCAGGGTGAAGGGCCGCGCGCAGCGGTTCGCGACGAACCCGACCGAGTCGCGGGCGCGGATCGGCGTGCGTCCCATCCGCTCGGCGACCTCGGTGGCGGTGGCCAGCGCTGCCGCGTCGCTGTCGGCGCCCGCCACGATCTCCACCAGCTCCATCAGCGCCGGCGGGTTGAAGAAGTGCATGCCGACCACCCGCTCGGGCCGGGGGACCGAGGCGGTGATCGCGGTCACCGACAGCGAGGAGGTGTTGGTGGCGAGAACCGCCTGGGGACGGCCGACCCCCGCGAGGCGCTCGAACACCTCCCGCTTCAGCTCGAGCCTCTCCGGGGCGGCCTCGATCACCAGCTCGCAGTCGCGCAGCAGCTCGATGATCGTGTCGGTGCGCAGGCGGCCCAGCGCCGCCTTCGCCTCGTCCTCGCTCCAACGCTGCCTTTCGACCCCACGGCGAAGCGCCGCCCGCAGCCGCTCGGTCCCCTCCGCCAGCGCCCTACCGTCGAGCTCGTACAGGTAGGTCTCGAAGCCACCCAGGCAGGCGATCTGGGCGATCCCGGCGCCCATCGTCCCGGCCCCGACCACCCCGACGCGCTCGATCGCCATCGGCCCTCGCGTCAGCGCCCGTGGAAGTCGGGCCTGCGCTTCTCCAGGAAGGCCTGCATCGCCTCGACTCGGTCCTCTGTGGCCATGGCGACCCCGAACAGGCGACGTTCGGCCTCGACGCCGGCGGTGAGGCCGGTCTCCTCCGCCGTGAGAATCGCCTCCTTGGCCAGCCTCGCCGCGAGCGGCGGCCGCCCGGCGACCACATGCGCCAGATCCATCGCGCGCTCCAACCACTCGCGCTTGCCGGTCACCTCGTTGACCAGCCCGATCTCCTTCGCCTCCTGCGCGGTGAACCGCCGCCCGGTCAGGATCAGCTCCATCGCCCGCGCCTTGCCCGCGGTCCTGGTCAGGCGCTGGGTCCCGCCCCCGCCGGGGATGATCGCCAGGGTGATCTCGGGCTGGCCGAACTCGGCCGTCTCCGAGGCGACGATCATGTCGCAGAGCATGGCCAGCTCGCAGCCGCCGCCCAGCGCCCAGCCCGAGACGGCGGCGATCATCGGTGTGCGCACCGAGGCCATCCGCCGCCAGAAGGGCTCGCCGGGGCTGAGCTCCTTGTCGAGGCTGCGGTCGGCCAGCGCCTTGACGTCGGCGCCGGCGGCAAAGGCGTCGTCGTCGCCGGCGATCACGATGCAGTTGATCTCCTCGTCGGCGTCGAAGCGCTCCACGGCCTCGGCGAGCTCCCCGCGCAGGCCGGGTGAGAGCGCGTTGCGCGCCTCGGGGCGGTTGAGCCGGCAGAGCCCGACCCGGCCGTCGACAGAGGTCTCGACCAATGGCTTCGCCATCAGCCCGCATCTCCTCCGGCGTCCGACGGGTCGCTCCTCGGCTTCGCCTGCGGGGCGCCCTCGCATCCACGGGGATACGGGGTCACGACGCAGGCCACTTGGCAACCCTGCCCGCTCACGGCGGCGTCATCGGAAGCATGGCGTTGATCCCGGTGGCGTCGCGGCCGATGATCAGCTTGTGGATCTGGGAGGTGCCCTCGTACAGGGTGGTGACGCGGGCGTCGCGCAGGTAGCGCTCGACGGGGTAGTCGTCGACGTAGCCGGACCCCCCGTGCACCTGGATCGCGGCGTTGGCGCACTCCACCGCCGACTCGGTCGCGTACAGCTTCGCCATCGAGGTCTCGACCGTGTTGGGCTTGCCCTCGTCCTTGAGCATCCCGGCGCGCCAGACCAGCAGGCGGGAGGCGTCGCGCTTGAGGATCATCTCCGCGATCAGCTCCTGCACCAGCTGGAAGCTGGCGATCGGGACGCCGAACTGTCGGCGCTCGGTCGCGTAGGAGACCGAGGCCTCGACACAGCCGTCGCAGATCCCGACGCAGCCGGCGGCGACGCTGTAGCGGCCGGCGTCCAGGGCGCTCATCGCCACCTTGAAGCCGTCACCGACCTGGCCCAGCATCGCCTCGTCGGCGACCTGGACCTCGTCGAGCGAGATCTCCGCGGTGTCGGAGGCGCGGAGGCCGAGCTTGCCGTGGATCTCCTGGGAGCCGTAGCCATCGTTCGCGGTCGGCACCAGGAAGCAGGCCAGGCCCTTGTGCTTGAGGGCGGGGTCGGTCTGGGCGAAGACCAGCGCGACGTCGGCGACGTTGCCCATCGAGATCCACATCTTGTTGCCGGAGATCGACCAGCCGGCGTCGGTCTTGGTCGCCCGGGTGCGCAGGCTGGCCGCGTCCGAGCCGGTGTCGGGCTCTGTCAGCGCAAAGCAGCCCAGCGCCTCGCCCGAGCACAGCCGGGGCAGCCACTCCCGCTTCTGCTCCTCGCTTCCCCAGCGCTCGATCGAGCTGCAGACCAGCGAGGTCTGCACCGAGACCACAGTCCGCGCCGAGGAGTCGGCGCGGCCGATCTGCTCGACGATCAGCCCGTAGCTCAGGTAGTCGAGGCTGCGCCCGCCGTATGCCTCGTCGACCGTGGCGCCTAGATAGCCGATCTCGCCGAGCTTCCCCGCCAGCTCGCGATCGAAGCGGCCGGCGCGGTCGTTCTCGCGGACCCGGGGGATGATCTCGCGGTCGGCGAATTCGCGGGCCGATTCGGCGATCAGCTTTTGCTCGTCACTCAGCTGAAGGTTCACGCTCAACTCGAGGTTCTGGGTTGGGCCTACTCGAGACGCCATTCCACAGTTCGCGCTCCAAGACCTTGGAGAACCCCTCGATCGCCTCGCCGGTGCGCGTTCCCGGCACCTCGGGCAGCTCCCGCCCGTCGATCGCGGCCACCGGCTGCACCTCGCGCGTGGTGGAGGCGAGGAAGGCCTCACGTGCGCCGAGCAGGTCATCCAGCCTCCATTCGCCCTCCTCCACCTGAAGCTCCTGGATCACCCGCGCGCGGGTGATCGATTCGAGAATGCCGGCGCCGAGCGCGGGGGTGCGCAGCCCTCCCTTCGGCGAGGCCCAGAAGATCGAGGAGGTCGGCGCCTCGAGGACGACGTCGTCGGGGCGGACCAGAACGGCCTCCTCGGCGCCGTTCGCCTGCGCGATCCTGGTCGCCTGCATGTTGGCGGCGTAGGAGAGGGACTTGACGCCGGTGAGGATGATGGTCGGCGCATAGCGCACGGTGGCCAGGGTGACGGTCCGGCCCCGCGGGGGCAGGTTCTCGGTGAAGGCCAGGCGGCGTCCCCCCCGAGTCGCCACCAGGCGCAGCTGGCCGTCGTGCGCTCCGAACCGCTCCAGCAGGGCCTCGATCTCGCCCTCGAAGGAGGCGCGCTCGATCACAAGCTCGAGCGCGGCGGCCGATCGCTCCAGCCGGTCGAGGTGATCGGCGAGGGCGAAGGGGCGCCCCCCGTAGAGGCGAATCACCTCGAAGACGCCGTCGCCACGGAGCAGCCCGTCGTCGGCAGGGGGGATGCGGGCCTCCGGGGTATCGGAAATCCGTCCATCGACGCTGGCCAGCTCGGGGTAGGGCACGGGGGCGCGAGGCTATCGGAGCCCAGGCGTGGTGCGGGTTCGGGGCCTAATTATCGGTAGGTGAGCATCGCGTTGTCGTACCTAGAACTGCGTTTTGGGTCGCCCATAGTTGGTATAAACATGAAGTTCGTCGCCCCCATCGCGGACGCATCGCGCCTCCTCGTTGGTCGAGAGAGGGTGGGCACGAGGCGAACAAGACAATGCTGAAAACGACTTCCGAAATGGAAGGGAGGCTTCAGTCGATGGAACGGCGACGAAAGCATCTACGAAGGGTCAGGGGGACCAGGGCCATCACGGCGATGATTGCCGCACTGGCGGTTTCCGCCTTTGTGCCCGCGATGGCCTTCGGTCAGGACAACCTGGTCAACGACTTGGTCGAGGGCGTTGAGGGGATCCTGGGCGGTGGCGGCGACGGCTCGGCTGAGCCGACGGCCGGCAGCCCGCCGGACTACACCCCGCCCTTGCACGGGACCAACCCGCACGGTCAGGGGACCTCCGCGGTAATCGACCTCACGCCTGAGGACACCGAGCCTCTGGGCGGCGACACCGCCGGCTCCGACAGCGGCGAGGACGTGATCCTCGGTCGCAGCCGCGGCGAGCAGCAGGACGACGGCAGCTACCACGGACGGATCACGATCCTGGCGCTGTTCGGCAGCGAGCTCCTCGGCGTTGAGACGAACGAGGGCGAGACGGCCTCCGGGCCGCTGCAGCCCCTGCAGGACGCGCTCGACGAGATCTGCACCGGCTCGGGCGGCCAGCTGTGCCTGACGCTGCTGGCGGCGCATTCGTCCACCACCGGCACGGGGTCGACGAACAGCTTCGAGGCGGTTGGCGCACAGATCGGCACCGGCGAGAACTCGATCAGCGCGTCGGTCGCCGGCTCGAACGGCAACATCAACGAGGACGCGAACTGCCAGACCGCGCACGGCGACTCTCACGTCGCCGACGCCAACGTGCTCGGCGCGGTCACGGCCGGCGTTGCCGAGTCGAGTTCGGACTCGACGGCGTGCAACGACGGCACCACCACGCAGAGCAACTCGTCGAGTGTGATCGAGTTGCAGGGTGAGGGCATCCCGATTCCGGCGGAGGGCTGTGCGGACGGGACCCCGAACACCGTGTTCGACTCGCTCTCCCCGCTGATCGCCACCGTGTGCAACGCGGATGACTCGAACGGCGCCCAGGCGGCGGCCCCCTACGGGGTCCGCGAGGCCCTGAGCGTGTTCCTGCTCATCGTCGAAGACATACCGGCGGTCAAGGCGACCACGGCCGCTTCGGAGAGCCTCGCGCGCGCGCCCGGTCCCGGTGAGCCGCCGACCGAGCCGCCGGTTACTCCGCCCGGCGAGGAGGGACCCGATCGTGATCGCGGTCCCGGTGACGAGGATGAGGCCGACGAGGATGCCGGCCCGGCTGCCGGAGGGGCTCAGCCCGGCGCAGGCGAGCTCGCCTTCACCGGCGCCAACCTCGCCGTGCTTGGCCTGATCGGCGGAGCGCTGATGCTCGGGGGCGTGATGCTCGCCCGAGCCTCGACCCGGCGCCATCGCCGAGCGACGGTCTAGAAGGAAGACAGCGAAGGGGGGCGCCGGCCGGCGCCCCCCTTCTGCTTCACGCGCGGGCCGGAGCTCCTCCGGCTCGCGTCGTGCTGCGGGCACCGGGAGCTCCGGCGGCGAAGGCGACGGCCGGAAGGGGGCCGGGCGCAAGCAGGCGAAGGGCGCGGCTCAGCGCCGCAGTCCGCGCCGGCGTGCCCTACTGCTGCGGCCGGGGCAGCTCTGGGGGCTGCGGCTGGCCGTCCTAGGGGGTGGCCTGGTGGCAATCGCGCTGATCGGCGGGATGGTGCTGCTGATCGCCGGCGGTTCGGACGACTCCGACGGAGGATCCGCGGCTGATGTGGAGCTCACGGAGACCGTCAATGACCGCGGCACCGGGCTGAGCGTGGCCTATCCCGAGGGTTGGAAACGCGCCAAGGGAGGGGGCGCGATCAGGCTCGAGAGCCCCGACGGCTGCGCGGAGATCTCGATGTCCGCCCCGGTCCCCGCCGGCGAGGCCGAGCAGCTGCGCCGCTCGGCGATCGACGCGCTGCGCAGCTCGTTTCAGCAGACTCAGGTGAGGCACCTTCCGCGGGCCCGGGAGAATGGGATGCCGACGACCGGCGCGCTGGTCGCCGCGCGCCGGAAGGACGGCCGCAACATGGTGATCCGGTTCACCGTAACCCGGGGCCGCGAGCTCGCCCACCTGACCTCCGTGCACTTCCGCCGACCCCCTTGCGAGGAGGCGGCGCCGGAGATCGAGGCGATCCTCGGCTCGATCGAGTTCTCGCGCTAGTTCCCGCCGGGCCGGCCGCGGACTGTACCCTGGCGGTGGGGTATGGAATTCATCGCGCTCACGGTCGGGCTGCTCGGCGTACTCGTCCTGATCCTGATCGGGCTCGCTCGCGCCTTTCAGAGCCACAGCGTGGCCGACCTGCTCGACTGGCAGCCGACGCGCTCTCCCGAGGTCGAGGCTCAGAACGAGATCGACGACGTGCAGCAGATGATCGCCGCGCAGAACGAGTACCGGCGCAAGCGCGGAGCCAAGGAGATCACCGAGGAGGACGTGCAGCGCCAGGCTCGCGAAGACCAGGCGGCGAGGGCGCGGGGGAGGGGGCCGTTCGCGGCGGGGGGAGGTCTGGACGATCCCGAGCCCGCTCCGGCGAAGCCGCGCGGCCGATCCGCCGAGTCGCACGCCTCGACGTCAAAGCGCGCTTCGGGCGCCCGCCGGTCCTCGAAGCGCTCCGGCAAGAAGACCTAGCCCCGTGGCCAGGGCGCTGATCGTCGGCTGCGGCTGCCGCGGTCGCGAGCTCGGCTCCGAGCTGCGCGGCAGGGGATGGGAGGCACGAGGCACGAGCCGCAGCGACGAGGGGATGGCGGCGATCGCTGGAGCGGGGCTGGAGCCCGCGCTCGCCGACCCCGCTCACCCCGGCTCGGTGCTCGACCTGGTCGGCGACGTGACGGTGATGGTGTGGCTGCTCGGCTCGGTGCGCGGGAGCCGCGATCAGGTCCAGGCCCTTCACGGATCGCGCCTGGAGCGGCTCCTGGCGAAACTGGTGGACACCCCGGTCCGGGGGGTGGCCTACGAGGCGGTCGGCGCCGTCGAGGACGGCGTGCTCGCCGCCGGGCGCGAGATCGTCGAGCGCGCCGCCCGGACCTGGCGGATCCCGGTCACCGCGCTCGACGGCGAGCGAGAGGCCCCGGGGTGGGCGAACAGTGCCGCCGCCGCCATCGCGGCGCTTCCCTCCGAGGTTCGCTAGTTGCCGCCGGCGACGTTCGCTTCGCTGCGCTCGGTGCCAGCGGCTGGTGGCTCCCCCGCCGAGCTGCGACCGGTCGCGCAGGGACTGTCGGCGGGGAAGGGGTAGGGGTTGCCGGGCTCGCCACAGGGAGTGGAGGGATCGCGGGTGGGGGCCTGCTCGGCGTCGGAGGCCGACCACGGCGCCTCGTCGGGGTACTCGTCGGGCGGCTGGTCGAAGGCGGCGACCGCTGCCAGCGATCCGCCCACCAGCAGCACGACCAGGGCGCCGACCGCGATGAAGAAGAGGATCTGGCTGCGACGCGAGGGCCCGTAGGCATGGCCGACGATCTGCCGGCGCTTGTCACGGCCCATCGCGTCGACGTCGGAGGGCTCGTGCGCCTTGGCCTCCTCGGAGGCCTCCATCTTCTCGAGGTGCTCGAGGTCGGGTGAGCTGGGGGCGGTCCCTCTGCTCGGGGTCCGCTTAGGCGCCGCCCCGGCGCGCTTCGACCTCCGCTGAGTTCTGCGTCTCCCCTTCCGCTCGGCCACGTCGCAACGATACCGCCGCAGGCCCCCGCTTCGCCACCGACAACCGTCGTGCGGACCGAGAGGCAGCCGCGAGACCAAATAGGTATATTCCGATCAGGATTTAAGAGATAGAAGGGAGCAGCGATGGCGGACTACGCGAAGGACGTCCTGGTCGGGACCGACTGGGTGGCCGACCACCTCGACGACGCAGGGGTCCGGATCGTCGAGGTAGACGAGAACCCGGCGCTGTACGCCGAGGCCCACATCCCCGGCGCGATCGGCTTCGACTGGAAGCAGGACCTGCAGGACCAGGTCAAGCGGGACTTTCTCGGTTCCGAGGAGTTCGGCGAGCTGATGGGAAGCCGCGGCATCTCCAACGATCACACCGTGGTCCTCTACGGCGACCGCAATAACTGGTTCGCCGCCTACACCTACTGGTACTTCCGCTACTACGGGCACGACGAGGTGAAGCTGATCAACGGCCCGCGCGAGAAGTGGATCTCCGAGGGCCGCGAGACGACCCAGGAGGTGCCCTCCTACCCAGCGGCGGAGTTCAAGGTCGCCGCACCGAACGAGGAGATCCGCGCCAAGCGCGAGGAGGTCCAGGCCGCCCTCGGTGCCGACACCCGCCTGGTCGATGTGCGCAGCCCGCAGGAGTATTCAGGCGAGCTGGTGGCGATGGCCGGCTACGAGCAGGAGGGCGCGCAGCGCTCCGGCCATATCCCCGGTGCGGCCTCGGTGCCCTGGGCCCAGGCCGTGCGCGAGGACGGCACCTTCAAGCCGAGCGACGAGCTGCGCGAGCTGTACGAGGCCAAAGGCGTGATCGACGGCGGCAAGCCGGTGATCGCCTACTGCCGGATCGGCGAGCGCTCGGCGCACACCTGGTTCGTCCTGCATGAGCTGCTCGGCGAGGAGAAGGTCAAGAACTACGACGGCTCCTGGACCGAGTGGGGCAACCTGGTCGACGTGCCGATCGAGAAGGACGTCTGACGCACATTGAACGTCCCGGAGTCCCCCCGTATAGGGGGGAGCGCGGGACGTTCAACGCACGACGCGGTACTTGAGGTGGGTGACGCCGGGCGCCTCGATCGCCCGGACCTGCTCGAGCTTCAGGCTCGGGCCGACGCCGTCGAACAGGCGGGCTCCGCCTCCGAGGATCAGCGGCACCACGTGGAGCTCGAGCTCGTCGACGACCCCGGCGGCCAGGTACTCGTCGATGACCTGGGCGCCGCCCCCGACGGTGACGTCCTTGCCGCCGGCGGCCTTCCGCGCCTGCTGGAGGGCCGACTCGATCCCTCCCGTGACGAAGGTGAAGGTGGTATCCGACAGGGTCAGGGGTTCGCGTGCGTGGTGGGTGAGGACGAACACCGGCATGTGAAACGGGGGATCCTCTCCCCACCACCCCGGCCAGGGGTCGTCTCCCCAGGGCCCACCCGCGGGCGGGCCGAACTTGCCGCGGCCCATGATCTCCGCGCCGACATTGCTGAGCGACTCCTCGACCACCGGCGTGTTCTCGTTGACCTCGCCGCCCTCGTAGCCGTGTGACTGGCGCCAGGCGGCCAGGGGGAAGACCCACTCGTGCAACTCCTCCCCGCCCTCGCCGAGCGGGTTCTCCTCGCTCTGGTTCGGCCCGGCGACGAAGCCGTCCAGCGAGATCGAGATGTGGCATCTGAGCTTGCTCATCGGACCTCCTTGGCGGTCGGGGAAGCGTCTCTAACCTAAAGACCGCGGGTCCGCGCTGGACTCATCGCCGCCGCCGCCGAGCCGCTCCAGCAGCTCCCCGAGGATCCGCGCCGTCGCCCCCCAGATCAGGGAGTCCCCGACCAGGTAGGTGTCGGTCCTGATCGGAACCCCGCGCCGTACCAGCCGCCGCTTGTCGTAGCCGGCGCGAAGATCGTCCAGCGAGGCCACTAGCACGCTCTCCACCTCCTCCGGGTTGGGCTCGAAGCGGAGCCCCTCGTTGATCAGGCCGACGAAGGGGTGGACCTTGTAGCCGGTGACGAAGGTGCCGATCGGGGGCAGGGCGCCGGCGACCTCGACATCCTCGCGGCGAAGCCCGATCTCCTCCTCGGCCTCGCGCAGGGCCGTCTCCAGCAGCGCCTCGCCGGGGTCGCGCCGGCCGCCGGGAAAGGAGATCTCGCCGGCGTGCCGGCGCAGGTCGCTCCGGCGCTCGGTGAAGACCAGGGCCGGGCGCTCGGGCCAGCCGTGCATCGGGATCAGGACCGCCGCCTCGGTGCGGCCGTGGGCGTCGATCGCCTCGGCCTGCTCGGGGGTGAGCAGCGCACTACGCAGTTGGTTGGTCGAGGGCGCCACCGGGGTAGTAGCGTCGAAGGTAGGCGATTCACCCAGTCAGGAGGTGTCGCGTGTCTAAGGCCTTGGTCATAGTCGACTTCCAGAACGACTTCACCCCGGGCGGCGCGCTCGCCGTGCCCGAGGGCGACACGATCGCGCCGACCCTGAACAGGCTGGCGGCTGAGCACGACTACGTCGTCGCGACCCGCGACTGGCATCCCCCGGAGCATGGCTCCTTCGACGGCGTCGAGATCGAAGAGGAGCGCTGGGACGGCACCGAGCCGCCCAACATCTGGCCGCCGCACTGCGTCGCGGGCACCGAGGGGGCGGAGCTGCACCCCGACCTCGACCGCTCCCAGATCCACCACACGATCGACAAGGGGCGGGACCCCCACAGCCAGGGTTACTCGGGTTTCCAGGGGACCGACCTCGCGGAGCGGCTGCGGGAGCGCGGCGTCGACCACCTGGTGGTCGGTGGACTGGCCACCGACTACTGCGTCAAGAACACCGTCCTGGATGCGCGCCGCGAGGGGTTCGAGGTGACCGTGGTGGAGGACGCGATCCGCGGCGTCGAGGTCAACGAGGGCGACTCCGAGCGCGCCGTCGAGGAGATGCGCAAGGCAGGGGCCGAGGTGGCGAGCTCGCCTCAGGTACTAGCGACCTAGATGATCACCTGAACGGTGCCGCCGTCCACGCTCCAGGCGGCGCCCGAGACGTAGGAGGCCTGCTCGGAGCAGAGGAAGGCGATCGCCCCGGCGATCTCCTCCACCTCGGCCAGGCGGCCCAGTGGCCGCTTGCCACCCGCAGCCTCCAGCGCCTGCTCGCGGCTCTCGTGCCCCGCCAGCTCCTTCGACTGGTCGAGCAGGCCGCCCTCGTCCATCCACAGCTCGGAGGCGACCGGCCCCGGGCAGATCGCGTTGACCAGGACGCCGTCGGCGGCGCAGCGGTCGGCGTAGAGTCGCGAGAGCGAGAGCTCGGCGGCCTTGGCCACCGAGTACTCGGCCATCGCCGCGGAGGGCCGCTTGCCGGCGGTGCTGGAGACGTTGACCACTCGGCCCCAGCCGCGCTCGCGCATGCCGGGGGTGAGCTCGCGCATCAGCCGCAGCGGGGCCATCACGTTCAGCTCCCAGGCCTCGTACCAGTCCTGATCGGGGACGTCGTCGAGGTCGCGCCACTTGGCCGTGCCCGCGTTGTTGACCAGCACTTCAACCGGCGCGAAGCGCTCCTCGGCGGCGGCGCGGATACGCGCGGCAGCGTCGGGATCGGTCACGTCGCAGACGAGCGACTCCGCCTGGCCTCCCGCCTCGGCCCCGGCCGCCACGCACTCGTCGGCGGCCGCCACCACCTCGGCCTCGGTGCGCGCCACCAGCAGCACCCGGGCGCCCTCGGAGCAGAGCAGCCGCGCGGTCTCCCGGCCGATCCCCCGGCTGGCGCCGGTGACTACGCAACTTCGTCCCTTCAGCCCCAGATCCATCGTCGCTCGAAACCTCAGCCGCCGAGCGGCTCGAGCTCGTCGTTGATCTGCACGTCCTGAGCGGAGAGGGTGCGGTGCACGGGGCACTTGCCGGCGATCGCCAGGATGCGCTCGCGCTGCTCGTCGCTGAGCTCGGCGGCGATCCTGGTCGTCACTTCGAAGCGAGCGGAGGTGTCCTTCGAGGGCGTTCGCGCATCGACGGCGACCTCGACGCGACCCAGCTCCCACTCCTTGCGGTCGGCGTACATCTCGATCGTGATCGCGGTGCAGGCGGCCAGCGAGGCCGCCAGCAGCTCGGTCGGCGTGGGCCCCGCATCGCCGCCGCCGCGCTTCTCCGGCTCGTCGGTGATCAGGCGGTGCTCGCGGATCTCCAGCTCGTGCTCGTAGCCCTGGCGGCGGCGGGCGAGGGCCCTAGGCATGCTCGGCACCTCCTCGGCCCTCGAACAGCTTCGGGTGCTCGGTGTCGGCGGCCCGGGCCATGGCGTAGACCAGATCCGAGGCGCGGTTCAGGTAGCGCAGCACGGCCTCGGAGGCGAGGCCGTCTGCGTCGCGCAGCTCGACCACGCGGCGCTCGGCGCGGCGCACCGCGGCGCGAGCGAGGTCGAGCGCAGCGGAGAGCTGGGTGCCGCCGGGGATCACGAACTGGGGGGGCAGCTCGACCCGCTCCATGTAGCGGTCGATCGCCGGCTCCAGCTCCTCCACCATCTCGTCGGTGACCCGGCTGACCCCGTCGCTGAGCCGCTCCGACGCCTCCGGGGCGGTGGCCAGCTCGGCGCCGGCGACGAACAGCTCGCGCTGCAGGGAGAGGACGTCATCGGCGAGCTCGTCCTGGCCGTCGCCGCACAGCGAGCGGGCCAGCCCCAGCGCCGATACCGCTTCATCCACGGACCCGTAGGCCTCGGTGCGGGCGTCGTGCTTGGGGACGCGCCCCCCGTACCAGAGCGAGGTCGAGCCGTCGTCCCCCTTGCGCGTGTAGATCTTGGTCACGCGGCGACCTTACTCCAGCGGGTTGAAGACGATCCCGGTGAGCAGCTTGGGGAAGAAGTAGGTCGACTTCGGAGGCATGGTCTCGCCGGCGGCGGCCACCTCGCGCACCTGCTCGACCGGAGTGGGGCGGAGGAAGATGGCCGCGTCGTACTGCCCGGCCCGCAGCTTGGCGATCGCCTCGTCGGTGTCCGGCGTGTAGCCGAGTCCCTGCTTGGCGGCGATCTGCTCCGGTGTGAGCCCGACCGCCCCTTTCAGGAAGAGCTCCTCGAGCGCCGCCGCATCGAGGCGGCGATAGGCCGGGGAGCGATCGGCGAGCAGGCGGTCGAGCTCCGCCTCTCCCTCCTTCTTCAGCCGCAGCCGCCAGGGCTTGAGGTGGTGGGAGTCGAGGTAGCCGAAGCTGAGTGGTGGCTCGTCGGGACCTGGGACCAGCTCGTCGGTGGCGACCTCCTCGAGCTCGAAGTAGGCACGGGCCGCGTCGCGGATTCCCTCCTGCTGGGTGAGCCCGAGCTCGGTGAGCAGGCGGTGGGTGGCGAACACGGTGAGGCCGGGGTCCTCGAGCGAGACCAGGGCCATCAGCACGTAGTGGCGGGCGCCTCCGCCGCCGATCTCGCGCGCGTAGGCGAGCGAGGTCTCATAGCGATGGT
>CAYZPZ010000006.1:7940-21177 GCA_964480205.1 uncultured Conexibacteraceae bacterium | reverse complement strand
GCGGATCGGGATGACGCTCGAACAGCCTCGCCTGCTCGGCGTCGGAGCGAAAGCCCGAGCCGACCACCAGGGAATGTCCGGCCGCCCGCGCCGCCCGGGCCATCCGATCGAAGGCCGCGGCCACGTCGGGTCTCATCCCCTCTCCGTTCCGGTAGACCAGCGGTCCCGAGTAGCCACCGCCGCCCGCCCGCTCCGGCATCCCGCCCCACGCCCCGCCGGGCGGCGCGGCCTCCGCGACCGCGCTCGCCTCGATCCGGATCGGCTCCGCTGCGGCGGCCTCGCCTCCGCCGGCGGCGGGCTCGAGCCGCTCGCCGCCGGGCAGCTCGGAGGGATCGAGCTCGGCGGCGATCCGCACCGCGGCGCGCAGCGGTGGATGCGCGCGGCGGTCCGGGAAGCGCACCCGGATCCGCGCGGCCGCCACCCCGTTGCGCGCCCCGGCCTCGATCGCTGCGCGGCGGGCTCGCGCCAGGTATTCCCGCCGGCTCAGGTGACGGGGATCGGGTGAGCCGTCCGCGAGCCGGGCGGGCGCCAGCAACCGGTCGACGTCGTCTCGCATGCTGCGGACGGCCGAGACCGCGGCCAGATCGGCCGCCCGCTGCACTCGGCCCTTGCCCGTGATCGCGCCGCCGATCGAAGCGAGCAACAGGGCGCAGCCGATCAGCGCGAGCGCCGCGCCCAGGACGCCGGGCATTGCCTGGCCGCGCTCAGCGGCTCGCTCCCTGGGGTCCCCCGCAATTCCCAGGCCCCGGGCGATCCGCGCCACCCGAGTGGAGATCCGTCCGCCGGGTGGGATCCCGGCCAGGGCGCGGCGCGCGGCAAGCGCGCCCGGCGGCTCGGTGGCGATCCTGGCCCGTACCCCGCGGCGGCGCAGCTCGCCGACCGCGAGCGCGGCGAGCGCGCGCTCGGAGGGCAGCCTCAGCAGCAGCACCGCCGCCCGGGTCCGCAGCGCGCCGCAGTCGAGCGCGCGGACCCAGAGGACGCTCGGCAGGTGCGCAACGACCAGCCCGGCGTCCGCGCAGGTCGCGGCGGCAGCCAGCTCGGCGGGCGCGCGCTCACCGGCCTCGAGGCCGAGGTGGCAGAAGCTCCCCCGCGCGCTCGCGCGCAGCCCCGCCTCGCGCAGCCGCGCCTCCAGCTCCCTGGCCGCGGGCGAGCAGAGCATGGTCGCGGGACGCCGCCGCGGCTCGGAGGCGAGCTCGGCCAGCAGGGCGCCGCGAGGCGAGCCGTTGGTCGATTCCACTGCCAGCGCCGCCGCCAGGGCGAGGCCGCCGCGACCGCCGGTGTCGCTGACCAGGACGGTGCGGAAGCCCCTGCCCGTCATCTCGCCCTCCCGCCTGGCTCCCTCGCCCAGGCCACCGACGAAACCTCGAGCCGCTCCCCCACCCCGGGCAGCGGCGAGGGCGGGCGCAGCTCGACCACGACTCCGCCCCCGCGCGCGCCGACCTCGACCCGATCGCGGGCCCAGCCCGGCACCGCCGCGCGCGCCGCGGCCTCGGGATCGCGTCCGGCGGCCCGTGCCAGGGCACCCGCCTCGGCGGCGCCGTCGGCCAGGGTGAGCGCGTAGCCGGCGGCGAGCAGCTGGAAGCCGATCAGCCCGGCCAGCAGCAGCGCCGGCAGCCCGGCCAGCAGCTCCACCGAGGCCTGCCCGCGTTCAGCCACCGGCGGGATCGAGCCTCGCCCGCGCCTGTACCTCCACGGGCTCCGTCCCGGGCAGCAGCGCCGGCGCGCGCACCTCGACCCGCGTCGACCCGGCCGCCCGCGTCCGGGCTCCCTCGCGCAGCCGCCCCGGGAGCGCCCGCCTGGCGACCGGCTCAGCCTCGGAGCCGACGTGCTCGGCGCGCGCCCCCGCCCGGGCCGCATTTGCCGCCGACCAGAGCGCCCACCCCGCGGAGATCCAGTGGGCGGCGAGCAGCACGCAGAGGACCAGGGCGGGGAGGATTGCGAGCAGCTCGACCGAGGCCTGCCCCCCGCTCCGTGGTCCGCTGGCCGCTCTGGTGCCGCGCATGGGACCAACCTGGCGGCAGGCGGGGCGCGCGTGGCGCGCGCAATGTCAGCGAAGCGTCACCGCTTCGGCAGAGAAGCCTCTAGCCGTAGCTGGTGGCGTCCCGCCAGACCACGAAGATCGCGCCGACCGCCGCGGCCATCAGTCCGATCCAGAGCACGATCCCGCCCTCCCAGGAGCGGAACTCCTCGAAGCCGACGATCAGCAGGGCGATCACGCCCACCGCCCCGAACAGCAGCGCCCGCCGCCCGTCCGACAGCGTCATCAGGGTCATCTGCTGCTCGCGATAGAGCCGGTAGACGAACCAGGCGATCGCCGCCAGGAAGGCCATGGTCACCGCCACCAGCAGTGTCTCCGCCGCGGCGCCGCCGCCCGGCACCAGATCGACGACCAGCGCCGCCAACAGGATGATCGCCACGTTCCGCGCGGTTCGCATCGTCGCCCGATTCTAGGGCGCGCGGTCCGGCCCTGAAGGATGCAAATTGCGGGCTTCGAGTCGACGGGCTTGCGCCCCTGCATGGCCGGCCGTTAGCGTGTGCCGTCCCCGTGACGCTCGAGATGGGTCAACTCTCCGCACGTCTCGAACCGAGAACGGATTCCGAGCTGGTCAGGACTGCCCTGCGCTTCGCCCGCCGCGTTCACCTGGGGCAGAATCGCAAGCAGACCCACGAGCCCTTCGTCGAGCACCCGATCGCCGTCGCTGGACTGCTCTCCGAACAGGGTTTCGACGGGCCGGTGCTGGCCGCGGCCTACCTTCACGACGTGCTCGAGAAGACGCTGGTCGAGGTCGAGGAGCTCGAGGAGCGCTTCGGAGCGCAGATCGCGGGCCTGGTCGAGTCGCTCAGCGAGGACGATCTCGACGGCTACGCCGAGCGCAAGCGGGCCCTGCGCCGAAAGATCCTCTCTCACTCCCGCGTGGCCGTCGTGATCTACGCCGCCGACCGCGTAGCCAACCTCAGGGACTGGACGGCCATTGCCCCCGAGGGGCGGGAGGCCTGCGCCGCCCGCCTGGGGACGACGCTGGCCGAGCGCCTGCGCCTGTGGGCCGAGGACCTCGGCGAGCTGACCGCCTTCGACCCGAAGCTGCCCTTCCTCGCCGAGATCGAGATGGAGCTGGCGGCGCTGCGCACCGAGACGGCAGGCTGACCCTCAGGCCCGCCGGCCCCGGCGACCCAGCATCAGCCGGCGCTGGATCGGCAGCGCCACCCACAGCGTCAGAAGCAGGCCGCCGATCGCCGCCGCCGAGATCCACACCTTCGGCCCATCGAAGACGACGTCCGCGACCAGCAGCACCGCGCCGCTGATCGCCATGCCCAGCACCAGCAGCCCGACGATCGCCAGGCGGTTGGAGAGGACGACCATGTACTCCTTGTCGCGCTGGCGGAAGAGCAGCCGGTGCAACGTCGTCGGAGCGATCAGGAACGCGGTGGAGACCGCCGTCGCCAGCAGCACCGCGAAGTAGAGGTCCACCTGGTCGGAGCTCATCCGGTTGAACCCGGCCATGAAAGGCACCGTCAGCAAGAAGGCGAACAGCACCTGCACGCCGGGCAGGGCCACCCGCAGCTCCTGCAGCAGCTCGCTCATGTTGCGATCGGCCCGCTCAAAGCGGGTCTCCCGTCGCTCCCTCCCCACCTGCGCGGTCATGCCCCTAGGAGTGCTTGACCGCGATCGACTCGATGGTGTGTGCGGCGGTCTCGGTGGAGTCGATGGCGCGCTCCAGCACCCCGAAGATGTCCTTCCAGCGGATCACCACCATGGGATCGATCCCGTTGGAGAACAGCGACGCAAGGGCCTCCCGCCAGACCCGATCCCCCTCGTTCTCCAGGCGGTGGACCTCCACCCAGTGGCGCTCGAGGTCGCGGAACCCCCTGAGGTTGGTGAGCGCCGCCGAGATCTGCTCGCAGGACTGGGCGAGGATCCGGGCAAGCGCGTGGCCCTGATCCATGGGGGCCTCGATCTTGTACAGACCCATGAAGTCCGCGGCCTCCTCGATGTCGTCGACGATGTCGTCGAGCTGGGTGGCGAGCGCGTACACGTCGGCGCTGTCCAGGTCCCGCACCGTGTCCACGTTGAGCCGGCGGACGATCTCCTGGGTGATCCGGTCGCCGTCCTGCTCGGCCTTGAGGATCTCGCGGGCCAGGCCGTTGTCCTCGGGCCACTGCTCGAACATCGTCTCCAGCATCCTCGCCGCGCGCTCGATGTTGGTACCGGCCTCCGCGAACAGCTCGAAGAAGACCGCGTCCTTGCTTGTCAGCGAGCGAAGCGGCACCGTGGGCCAAGCTAGCAGAGGCCGGAGGGACCTCAGGCGCCGACCGGCGCGGTGTCCTGGGAGCGGGCGGTGTGCAGCGCAATCAGCTCCCGCTGCAGGTTGCGGGGCTCCTCGGCGCCCGGCTCCCGACGCCGCCAGTGCCCGTCGGGCTCCAGGCGCCAGGAGCTGGTGTTGTCGGCGAACGCCCGGTCCAGCACGTCGGTCAGCTCGCCGCGCAGACCGGGATCCTGCACCGGCGCCAGCAGCTCGACCCTGTTGTAGAGGTTGCGCGGCATCAGATCGGCGGAGCCGATGTAGACGCGCTGCTCCTCCGGGCGCTCGAACGAGTAGATCCGCGAGTGCTCCAGGAACCGGCCGAGGATGGAGACCACCCGGATGTTCTCGGAGACCCCGGGTACCCCCGGCCGCAGTGCGCAGATCCCGCGCACGTTGAGGTCCACCTGCACGCCCGCCTGGGAGGCCCGGTAGAGCGCCCGGATGCAGGGCGGGTCCAGCAGGGAGTTCATCTTCATCCGGATCCGGGCCGGGCGCTCCGGCGAGTGCGCCTCGATCGTCCGCTCGACCTCGCTGAGGATCCCGTCCTTCAGGTTGAAGGGCGCGACCAGGACCTTGCGGTAGTCCTTGGGCCGCGCGTAGCCGGTCAGGTAGTTGAACATCTCGGCGATGTCCGCGCCGATCTCGCGGTCGGCGGTGAGCAGGCCCAGATCGGTGTACTCCCTGGCCGTCATCGGGTTGTAGTTGCCGGTGCCGATGTGGACGTAGTTGCGAACCCCCTCCCCCTCGCGGCGGGAGACCAGCACGCACTTGACGTGGGTCTTCATCCCGGGGATGCCGTAGACCACGTGCACGCCGGCCTCCTCCAGCGACTTCGCCCAGCGGATGTTGGCGCTCTCGTCGAAGCGGGCCTTGAGCTCGACCATGCAGACCGCCTGCTTGCCGCGCTCGGAGGCCTCGATCAACCCCGGCACCAGAGGCGAGTCGGCGCTGGTGCGGTAGACGGTCTGCTTGATCGCCAGCACGTTGGGGTCCTCGACCGCCTGGCGCACGAAGGACTCGACCGAGCTGGAGAAGGACTCGAATGGATGGTGCAGGAGGATGTCGCCCTCGCGCATCGCGGCCATCACGTCGACCTCGCGATGGGTGCGCCCCTGCTGCAGCCGCGGCGGGGTGACTGGGTGCCAGGGGGGATCGCGCAGCTCGCGGAAGCCCGGCAGCTCGACGACGTCGGCGAGGTCGTCGAGCCCGAGCAGACCGTCGACGTCGTAGACCTGGCGCTCCTCGAGCCTCATCGCCTCGACCAGCTGCTGGCGCAGACGGGGCTCCATGTCGCTGGAGACCTCCAGCCGCACCACCTCGCCGAAGCGGCGTCGGCGAACCTCCTCCTCCACCGCCTGGAGCAGGTCGTCGGCCTCGTCGGAGACGTCGTAGTCGGTGTCGCGGGTTACGCGGAAGAGCGAGTGGTGCAGGATCTCCATGCCGGGGAAGAGCTCGTGGAGGTTGTCGGCGATCACGTCCTCGAGCGGGACGAAGGTCCACTTGTCCTCGCCGATCGCGACGAAGCGCCGCAGCAGCTCCTTCGGCACCTTGACCCGGGCGGCGACCTCCTCGTCCTTCTCCGGATTGCGCAGCAGCACCGCGATGCTCAGCGACAGGTTCGAGATGTAGGGGAAGGGACGACCGCGCCCGATCACCAGCGGGGTCAGGGCCGGGAAGACCTGGGCGTGGAAGATCCGCTCCAGCTCCTCGCGCTCGGCCCGGTCGGTGCGGTCCAGCGAGATGATCCGGATGCCGTGCTCGGCCAGCGCCGGGCAGAGGTCCTCGCGATAGCAGCGCCCCAGGCGCGCGCGCAGCTCGCCGGCCCGCTCGGCGATCCTGTCGATCACCTCGGTGGCGGCGACCGCGTCGGCGCCGCGGGCGTCGATCTTGCCCTCGACCTGATCGTGCAGCCCCGCCACCCGAACCATGTAGAACTCGTCGAGGTTGTCCTCGTAGATGGCCACGAACTTCAGCCGTTCCAGCAGCGGCACCGAGGGATCCTCCGCGAGCTGCATGACGCGCTCGTTGAAGTCGAGCCAGGAGAGCTCGCGGTTGAAGTAGAGCGAGCTGTCTGAGAGCTCGGCCTCCCCGCGGCCCGCTTTCGTCGGTGGCGTGGTCGCGGTGACCGCGATCGCCTCGCGATCGGGGACCGGCCTGCTGCGCTGCTCTCGAACCGCTTCCTCGCTCACGCAGCCATGCTAGCGGCGCCCGATCGGCGTCCCTGCAGCGTCAGCGTCGGGCGCCGCAGAGCTTCCCTCCGCCTTCGCCGCCCGCCGGGCCTCTCGGGCGCGACGCAGATGCGCGTCCACGGAACGCTCCAGCCTGATCCAGGTGCCGGTCTGCTCCTGGCGCTCCCAGAAGGTCACGAAGCGGTCGAAGAGCAGCTCGCGGCGGGACCGCAGGTAGACCGCGAGCACGTCCAGGCCCCGGTACGCGGTGCGGCTGGGCGCCCGCGCGGCCAGCCGGGGGTCAAGGTCCGGCGTGTTCGCCGCTCTGGCGCGCACCGCGGCGGCATCCTCAGCCTGCAGGCGCTCGACATGCTCGCGCACCCGCGGCAGCATCACGTCGCAGTCGTGCATCTCGCCGAGGATGTCCTGCAGGTCACGGGCCCGCCGCCTGGCGGTGTCGGCCGGGGGGCCGAAGCAGAACCCGGTCGCCTCCAGCACGTAGCGGAGCCGCTTGGCTGCGATGCGCAGGTCGTGCTGGGCCTTGCTCCGGTCGCGCTGGAGCGCCTTTGGGGCGAAGCCGAGCAGCTCCTCGAGGCGGACCTTGACGATCCGCGCCGCGTTCTCGCCGAGTGGGGCGGCGGGGTCGAGCTTCTTCACGCGGCGGGCCTTCACCTGCCCCCCTGGTCGCTTGCCGAGGGCTCGGCCCCGCCCCGCCCCTGAGTCGCCGCGACCAGCTCCTGGAGGCCCTGGTCGAGCGCGGTCAGGTTGCCCTGGTCGACGAGCGGCGCCAGCCGCAGATTGGCCTCTTCCTGCTCGTCGCCCAGCCTTCCGATCAGGCTCTCGATCCCCGGGCGATCCGGCCTTGGCATCTGCTCGTTGAACCCACGCAGGGTGGCGATCGCAACGTCACGGTCGCGCCTCTCCCCCAGTCCGTCCGCCAGCCGCTTCACCTCGCGCAGCGCGCGCTGGTGGGGCTTGCCCGGGAAGCAGGGCTCGAACACCTCCAGCGCTGCGCGCAGCCTGCGCGTTGCCACCCGCATGTCATGCACGCGCTCGATGTCGGCGGTGTCGAGCACGCCATCGGCGTGCTCGCGCAGCTCTCCGGCCCGGATGGAGATCACCTTGGCCGCCGCCTCGCCGTAGCTCTGGGCCGCGGAGAGGTCCTCGATCGGCTTCGCCTTGGCCACGCCCGCAACCTATCGCTCGCCCGCGGCGCGGTCCAGCGCCCGGTGCTTCCGGCTAGGAGGGTCCGTCCCCGTTCAGCAGCTCGAGCACGATCCCCTCGCGCAGCCCCCCCTTGCCGATCTGCAGCGGCTGGCCGAGCAGCTGGGAGAAGCGCTCCAGCAGCAGAACCCCGGCCGGCAGCAGCCGGACCCGGCGGGGATCGAGCTCGAAGCGCTTGGCGACGTCGGCGATCTCGTCGCTGGAGAGCACCCGCACGGCGCGCTCAAGGGTCTCGTACTCGAGCACGGCTCCGACCAGCGTGCGCAGGGAGGTGGCGCTGCCCCCGACCGCGACCGCCTGATCGGGGTGGGGCAGCTCCTCGCCCTCGAAGCGGTCGGCGATCTCGTCGCGCAGGCCCCGGATCTCGGCCGCGGAGGGAGGGTCGCTGTCCAGGTACTCCTCGGCCAGCGAGCCCGAGCCGATCTTCCAGGAGCGGACCTCGCTGACGCCCTCGGCCACGGTGCCGAAGATCACCTCCGAGGAGCCGCCGCCGACGTCGACCACGGCGACCGTGCCCCCGACCGGATGGCCGAGCGATTTCGTCGCGCCGATGAAGGCGAGCCTGCCCTCCTCCTTCTCACCGAGCACCTCCACCTCCACCCCCGCCGCCTCGATGATCTCCTTGACCACCTTGTCGCGGTTTTTGGCCTCGCGGATCGCCGCGGTAGCGACGGTCTTGATCTGCTCGGCGCCGAGCTCGCGGGCCAGGCGCACCTGGGTGGTCACAACCTCGGCGACCTCGGCGATCTTCTCGGCCTTGATCTTGCCGTTCTTGCTCGCCCCCTTGCCGATCCGGGTGTAGGCCCGCTGCTCCATCACCTTGCGCAGCTGGCCCCCCTGCGGCTCGGCGACCAGTAGGCGCGTGGTGTTCGAGCCGATGTCAATCGCCGCGCAGAGCATGCGCGCTGATGTTCTCAGAGGGGGCGGATCCGCTAGGGGGCCGGCGCCGGGGTCTCGCCCGGGTGCGAGGCGTCCTCGAACTCCTGGAAGAGCCCGGTGACCACGAAGGCGACCTGCTCACCGATGTCGACGGCGTTGTCGCCGATCCGCTCCAGGGCGCGGGCGACCAGCATCATCGTCATCGCCCACTCGCGCACGTCCTTCTCCTCGCCGACCTCGACCGCGAGCGCGAAGCACTCCTTGTTGAGGTCGTCGACCAGATCGTCCTGTCTCACCAGGTCCTGGGCGAGGCCGAGGTCGCGGCCCAGGAAAGCCTTCTTCGCCTGCGAGGACATCGATCGGGCCTGACGGCCCATCCGCAGGATCCGCTCCACCATCCCGCCGCGCTGCGGGGCGTCGTGACCGGTGAGCGGGATCAGCTTGGAGATGTTCACGCACTGGTCGCCCATCCGCTCGATGTGGTGGATGACGTGCAGCAGCGCCGAGATCAGGCGCAGGTCGGTTGCCACCGGCGCCTGGGTCGCGAGCAGCGTCAGGATCTCCTGATGCACCTCCAGGTAGCGGCCGTCGATCCGGTCGTCGTCCGCGACCACCAGCTCCGCCAGCTCGACGTCCTGATGTTCGACCGCCTCCAGGGTCCGCTCCAGGGCGCCCCCGACCAGGTCGAGGCCATCGAGGGTCCGCTGCTCCAGGCGCTGCAGCTCCTCCTGATAGTGCAGCCGCGTCTTGTCCGCCATCAGCCCACCTTCCCGGTGACGTAGTCCTCGGTTCGCTTGTCGGCGGGGTTGGTGAAGATCCTCTCGGTCTCGTCGTACTCGATCAACTCGCCCCAGCGGTCCTTCTCGCTCGCCGACAGCTCGACGATCAGGAACGCCGTCCGATCCGAAACCCGCGCCGCCTGCTGCATGTTGTGGGTGACGATCACGATCGAGAACTCCTCCTTCAGGTCCATCATCAGGTCCTCGATCTTGCCGGTGGAGATCGGATCCAGGGCCGAGCAGGGCTCGTCCATCAGGATCACGTCGGGGTCGACCGCGATCGCCCGGGCGATGCAGAGGCGCTGCTGCTGCCCGCCCGACATCCCGTAGGCGTTCTGGTCGAGTCGGCCCTTGACCTCGTCCCAGAGCGCCGCAGAGCGCAGCGCTCGTTCCACGCGCTCTTTCACGTCTTCCATCCCCAGCACCCGCGGGCCGAAAGCGACGTTGTCGAAAATGGACTTCGGAAACGGATTCGGCTTCTGGAAGACCATGCCGATCCGCTTGCGTACCTCGACCGGATCGATCTGCGGCCCGTAGAGGTCCTGGCCGTGGTAGAGCACCGTGCCCTCGACCCGGGCGCTCGGGATCAGGTCGTTCATCCGGTTGAGGCAGCGGATCAGGGTGCTCTTGCCGCAGCCCGAGGGGCCGATCAGCGCGGTGATCTCGTTGTTGTGAACGTCCATGCTGATGCCCTTGACCGCGGGCTGCCCGTCGTAGGAGACGGTCAGGTCCCGCAGCTCGAAGATCGCCTCGTCCTTGCGCTTTTCCATCTTCCGCTCTCTGGCGAGGCTATCGAGCGCCGCTTTCACCTGAGTCTGCATCTCCACCTCACCACTGTTGTTCGTATCGATTGCGAAGCCAGACCGCGAACGAGTTCATCGCCAGCAGCACGATCAGCATCACCACCACCCCGGCCGCGGCCAGCACCCGGAACTCGTCCTGGGGCCTGGTCGCGTACTGGAAGATCTGCACCGGCATCGCCGAGTAGCCGTCGTCCGAGAGGAAGGAGGGATTGAAGGTGACGAAGGTCGTCGCCCCGACCAGCAGCAGGGGCGCCGCCTCGCCGATCGCGCGGGAGACGGAGAGGATGATCCCGGTAAGGATCCCCGGGATCGAGGCCGGGAGCACCTGGCGGCGGATCGTCTGCCACTGGGTCGCGCCCAGGGCCAGCGAGCCCTCGCGAACTGACGACGGCACCGCCCGTATCGCCTCGCGCGCGGCGAGGATCACGGTTGGCAGCACGAGCAGAGCGAGGGTAAGCGAGCCCGCGACGACGATCGGCCCGAGATCAAGGGGACCCCGGACGATGAAGGCGAGCCCGAGAATCCCGTAGATGATCGAGGGCACCGCGGCCAGGTTCTGGATGTTGAGCTCGATCAAGCGGTTCCACCAGCGGGTCCCGTCCGCGTATTCCTCCAGGTAGACCGCGGCCCCGACCCCGAGCGGGACGATCAGCACCATCACGCCCAGGATCAGCAGGATGCTTCCGAAGATCGCCGGCCGGAATCCCGACTCGTCCGGGTTGATCCTGGAGGGTGGGTTGGTGAACAGGTCCGGGCCGAACGAGGGAGCCCCCTTGATCGCGGACTGCACGATCAGCGCCACCAGCCCGAGCATCGCGACGCCGACCGCGAACAGCAGCAGCGCGAAGAAGAGATTGCCGCGCCAGACGTCCCCCCGGGGCTGCCGGCCGAGGCTTGCGGCCACCGTGGCGCGCGCCCCGGCCGTAGCCAGCCTGGTCCGCTCCGGCGTCTGCCAGGGCAGCCGCGGCACTACTCGTACACCTCCCGGAACCGCCGCACGAGCCTGATCGCGAACAGGTTCATGACCAGGGTCATCACGAAAAGTACGGCGCCGACCGCGAAGATCGTCTTGTAGGTGATCGTGCCGGTGGCGATGTCGCCGGTCGCGGTGCGGCCGATGAAGGCGGTCATGGTCAGGACCGACTGGCCCGGGTCGAAGGTCGCGTTCGGGGTCGCGCCGGCCGCGAGCAGCACCACCATGGTCTCGCCCACGGCACGGGACGCCGCCAGCACAATCGAGGCGACGATCCCGGAGATCGCGGCGGGGAGGACGACCCGGGTGGAGACCTTGAGCTTGGTGGCGCCGAGCGCGTAGGCGCCCGCCCGCAGGTCGGCGGGAACGGACTTCATCGCGTCGTCGGAGATCGAGGCGATGATCGGCACGATCAACAGCCCGATCGCCAAGCCGGCGATCCCGGCCGCGAATGGCGGGGTCTTGACCAATCCCGGGAAGAGACTGCCGATCTCAGGGCTGAGGAAGGTGACGGCGAAGACGCCGAAGGCGACGGTGGGGATCCCGGCCAGCACCTCGAGCACCGGCTTCACCACCCGCCGGAACCGGGGCGAGGCGTATTCCGCCAGGTAGATCGACGAGCAGAGCCCGATCGGGATCGCGAACAGCAGGCCCCAGAAGGTGGTCGACAGGGTGCCGACCACCACGTTGAAGACCCCGAAACCGCCGTTGGCGTTGAGCGGTGCCCATTCTTCGAAGGAGAAGAACTCGCTGAAGGAGATCTCCCCGAAAAACTCGACGGTGGGGGTGAGCAGCGATACGACGATCCCGATCGTGGTGGCGACCGAGATCACTGCGCAGGCGGCCAGCAGGCCGAAGATCAACCGCTCGCCCCAGCGCGGGGAGGCGGCCACCAAGGGCCGGGAGGGGTCTGGTCTTCCCCCCAGCGCCCTGGTGGCCGCGATCGCGTCCCGCGCTTCCACCTACTGCGTCCCGGTGCCTCCGCCACCCCCGCCGAGCAGCGACTCCACGTCGGCCCGCGACTCGGACAGCTGCTCGTCCGTGAGCGCGATGAACCCGGCGTCGGCCGCGATGTCGTTGACGTTCTCGAGGTAGAACTCGACGAACGCCTGGACCTCGGGCCGCTGCAGGGCCTGGTCGGAGGGATAGATGAAGAGCTCGCGCCCGAGCGGCTGGTAGCTGCCGTCCTGGACGGTCTCCTCCGCCGGAGCGACGCAGCCATCTCCGCCGTCGACCTCGAGGGCCTTGATCGCGCCCTCGTTCTCCTGCAGGAACGAGAACCCGAAGTAGCCCATGCCGCCGGGGGCGCCGGAGACACCGACCACGGTCGCATTGTCGTCCTCGCCGACGTCATTGACGCCGGAGGTGCGCTGGACGCCCTCCTCACCGTTGATCGCATCGGTGAAGTAGTCGAAGGTGCCCGAATCGGTACCCGGCGAGTAGAGCGTCAGCTCCTCGTCGAAGTCCGCGTCCAGGCCCTGGATGTCGCTCCAGTTGTCCACCCTCGAGTTCGGACCCCAGACCTGGGCTAGCTGCTCGGTCGTGATGCAGCTCACCGGGTTCTCCGGATGGACCACCACGCTGAGCGCGTCGTTGGCGACGCTCACCTCCTCGAAGGCGATGCCGTTGCCGTCGCACGCCTGGATCTCGTCATCCTCGATCTGGCGGGAGGCGTCGGAGATATCGGTCTCCCCGTTGCAGAACTTCTCGAAGCCGCCGCCGGTGCCGGAGGTACCCACCGTCACGCGGACGTCCGGGTGCTCCTCCTGGAACAGCTCGGCGATCGGCTCCGACAGCGGGGCCACCGTGCTCGAACCGTCGATGCGGATCGTGCCGGATAGGTCGCTACCGCCATCGCCCCCGTCGCCATCGCCATCGTCGTCGCCGCCGCAGGCGGCGATGCCGAGCGCGAGAACGCCGGAGGCGGCAAAGACGAGCCACCACTTCTTAGTCATTCCTTCTCCTTCGTCGAAGGTCGTGAACGGCGGAAGCGTCTCAGGACAGTGCCGGCATCTTGTTACGCGGCTGTGGCCGCGTTGTGAAAAGGGTGTAAATCGCCTGCAGCAGGCCTCGGGCGAGAAGCGGTAGCCGATCCCCGTGTGGGTAT